>NZ_JBQHUC010000030.1:0-38680 GCF_052065395.1 Bariatricus sp. HCP28S3_F11
GCAGCGCCCTGAGCCCCCGGAGGGCCTTCCGTCTTATATATTTGCAATTTTCAAGGTTCGTTTGAGCCTGTTTTTTTCGGCCCAGTTTTTCATAGATTACTTGACACTACCTTACTTGTCCTATTATCTCATTCCGCGGCCTATTTGCCGTCCGGAAGTTGTTCTACCTGTTTCGATACCCGCAGATATCTGTAAAGCGGATGCCCGATCGTCCTCATTACATGATCCGTCTGGTGGAATACTTTCAATCCCATCTTCGGAGCAGATCCCATTACTGTATTGGAACAGTCAGAGCAGTTTCCTATGATAATGTATTCACATCCGTCTTTCTTAAACTGAATGTTATTCTTTGCCTGTCCCGGACAATTACCGGGGCGTTCGCACTTCAATGGTGCTCCCGGTTTATTCTCAATCGCCTGTTTACATCTTGCGACAGACGCAACTACACCATTCATCTTAGCACAAATATCACGCATTCTTTCTTCACTTCCTCCGCAGGCACATACCAATAAACCTACTTTTGCTCCGTGAAGATCCGGAAAATCAATCGTAACAATGATTCCTCCGGTTGTCTTGGTGATTGGTTCTTCTTCAGTAGTGGCCTTTCCGGTAAATGGTCCTCCCATAATAATTTCCCCATAAAGGCCATCAATACCGCCAGCCCTCTCAATCAGATCACCAACACTCGTTCCTACAGGAACATCCATAAAAACATGTGGTTCATTTCCACCATTAATCTTACCAATCACAGTAAGATTCTTTGAAAAGCAAGGCTTTCTTTCATCAATTGCTTCCGATACCCTTGCCAGCGTCTCTACATTGCAGACGATCGCATTTGCCGCTGAGGGCAGCTGAGTCGTTTGAAGTTCAATTCCCAGACACTCTCTTACAACCGCACGTTCTTCTCCCATCGGATAGATATCCGGAAGCAGATGAATCGTAATCGCGTCCTCATCTTTCAGTGCTTCGCGCAGTCTTGCAACAGCTTTCTCATTCTTCTTTTTAATTGCAAAGATTGCTTTTGCCGCATTTGAAATTTCCATGCAGTGTTTTACGCCGCGGATGACTTTCTCGCAATCTTCTTCAAGCTGCTGAATATTGTGCCTCAGTCCAGGCTCACATTCTGCCGCATTCACCAGAATATATCCACCCTTCAGGTCAGTTCCCAATTTCACACCTGTCGGAAATCCAGCTCCGCCCATACCAACTACGCCCGCTGATTTCACCATATCCAGCTTGCTGCCTTCCTGGATCGGAACAAATTCATCTTTCTGAACTTCATCAGGCCTGATAATGATCCGATCTTCCTTCACTTCCTCAACCACGCCATACGCACTCGAGAAAATATTTGCGCCAAGGCCCGTCGGTGTCGCGATCAAGGTGCCTTTTTCAACTCTGTCACCAGCCTTTACCACCGCCGCGCAGGGTGCCCCAACATGCTGACGCAGTAAAATTTGTAAGTTTCCCATGACCCTTCTCCCTTTCACTTATAAATATTTTCTATATATAATATGAAAAGCGAACGTATAAAAATACGATCGCTTACTTTACAGGTGTCATCTTAAGTCGGAAAGCCAATCTTTTCTTGGCGAGGGCATGTGGGAATCGAACCCACCCAGGACGCTCTTAACGCCCCACACTAGTTTTGAAGACTAGGAGGCACACCAGTTACCCATCTACCCCCATATTATTTCCGGCTTTCTAACTGTACCACAGTTTATTTCATTTTTCAACATTTATTTCGTTTTTTATTGTAGCAAATTTCTATTGACTTTTCAAGGCTTTTCGTAGATAATATTTTCAGAAACTGTACTTCATACTAGAATCAAGTCTAGACAACATTTATTTCACAGCGGAATGCTTAATGCCGCACAGGTTTTGTCGTCCATTTTATTACATAATACATAATAATATTTAGCAGACTGCAGAAATATATTTCCAAAGGCTGCTCTATATTCTATTTATCATTTTGGTTTCTACTACTATGCTGCCCGCTTTATGCTGACAGCTTATAGATTATTTCTATAACTTACTTTAAGGAGGGAATTGGGAAATGGAAATCCATCCAAAGCTTAACCTTGACGCTTTTGAAGCGTCTTTTCATGCAATTGATACTCATACAGTGGGGGAATTTACGCGTATCATCATGTCCGGTTTTCCGGAGCTGAAAGGTGACACCATGATCGAACGCAAGAATTTTCTTGCAGAGAATTATGATCAATACCGCCGTGCCTTGATGTTCGAACCACGTGGACACCATGATATGTTCGGAGCTCTTTTAACAGAGCCGGTGCATCCGGAAGCTGATTTCGGAGTAATCTTTATGGATACAGGCGAATATTTAAACATGTGCGGACATGGCACGATTGGATCTGTAACCGCAATTATCGAAACGGGGCTTGTCCCGGCCGTAGAACCATATACGGAAGTCGTTCTGGATGCTCCTGCCGGAATCATTCGCACCAAGGCCGAAGTAAAGAACGGAAAAGTTTTGAACGTTACTTTAACGAATGTGCCTGCTTTCCTTTATAAGGAGAATCTGACTACCACCGTAGACGGAAGGGAAGTAAAATATGACATTGCTTTCGGCGGAAGTTTCTTCGCCCTCGTAGACGCTGAGCAATTCGGTTGGACTGTTGATCCGGATTCTATTCCAAAGCTTACCGATTTCGGTATCCATATGTTGGAACAGGTCAACAAAGAAGTAGAAATCAAACATCCAGAATTGGATATCACAACAGTAGACCTTGTAGAAATGTACTGTTCAACCGACACTCCTGGCTGTAATAAACGCAACGTTGTTATTTTCGGCGACCATATGGCAGATCGTTCTCCGTGCGGAACAGGAACAAGTGCTAAACTGGCGACCTTATACAAAAGAGGCGAAATCGGGATCGGAGAACCTTTCGTATATGAAAGCTTTATCGGCTCCCAATTTAAAGGCGTCATCCTGAAAGAAGCAAAAGTCGGAGAATTTGATGCAGTTATTCCTCAGATTACCGGAAGCGCCTACCTGACCGGCGATGCAACTTATGTGATCGACCCGGACGACCCACTGAAATACGGCTTTAAAGTCGGAAGCAAACGTTAGGAAGTGAGGTTATTTAATGCCTAAGAAACGCCGTTCCACAAAAAGCAAAATTGTAAAAGCTGCGTGGACTCTTTTTCACAAAAACGGATACGAGCAAACAACAGTAGATGAAATCATTGCCGCCTCCAAGACTTCGAAGGGTACATTTTATCATTATTTCAAAGGAAAAGAAGCATTGCTTAACACGCTCTCATACCTTTTTGATGATAAATATGAGGAGCTTGCAGGAATCGTCGATCCTGACTTATCAGCCTACGACAAATTGCTGTTTTTCAATCATGAACTGTTCTATATGATTGAAACTACAATTGATGTGAATCTGCTCGCATCTTTATATTCTTCACAATTGATTACCAAGGACAAGCGATCTCTCCTGGAAAGTGACCGTTATTATTTCACTTGGCTTACCGATACGATTTCCGGCGCGATCGAATCCGGTGAATTCAAAAACACCAGCACTCCGCAGGAGTTGTTGAAGATATACGCAATGTACGAAAGAGCTTTACTCTACGATTGGGCACTTTGCAAAGGGAATTACTCTCTGACCGAATATAGTGACAAATTATTGCCGCATGTTCTGGATCAGTTTGTGGAAGGATTTTAAGCATAATAATGGGCAGCATCCCGAAAAGATGCTGCCCTTGCTTATTTTTTCTTCATTTGCGTTATCCTTTATACGATCAAAAAACTCTCCTGTTCAATCCCCATTCCGGTTTCAATCATTTTGTCAATCAATTCCTGCAAATCAGGGATCTCTGTTTTCTGCAATTTTGCCATTGTTTCCTTACTGATCGGCTCTGCAAAAGAGGCATATTTTTCAAACGTCTCCACATCCATCTTCAGCGGCTGTACGTCCGGAAGAATCTGCTTCTTAATATACTCATAAATTTTCACTCCGCCATAGTCCAGATCTCCGCTGTGAAAATACTCCACCGGCTTCCCATTCAGCGCTCTTCTAAGCTTTTTCAGGAATTCTCTGTCCAGAGGTGAGAAATATCCGTGACTGAATACATACAATGTGTCCGGCTGATACGGCATCGACACATAATTTGCTTTATTTTCAATTGTCACCACTTTTTTCAGTCCCGGCTGATCCAGCTCTACTACAGCATGCTTCAGCGTCTGGCTGTTCAGTACAGTGCCATAAACAAAGTCAGAAAGATCCACTCGCTTTGCCTCTGAACCGCGCCATATTTTAAGTTTCAGTGGTCCTTTCACTGCCAGTTCCTGGGAATATTCCTCAATCATAAGCTGTTCCAATACCGTAGAAGAATCCATGTCTTCTGTAATGGTATCGCAGTATTTTCTTGCCACACTGATTACATGTCTTTCAAGTTCACGTTCAAACATCTTGGAATCTTTCAGATACTGTTTACTAAAAATTCGTTTCAATACCGGTTCTTCCAGACTATCGATCCCCCGAAAAGCCGCAAGCGACATTTCCAGCTTCTCCACCTCTTTCGGGAACTCACCTTTACCCAGACGTGCTCTCAGACTCTCAAAATATTGTTCAATCCATTCTTTCTGGAAACCTTCCGAAAGTTCTTCCTCAATTTTTCTTGTATAATAATTCACACGCGCCTGTTTCGGCCAATACTCTTCCCCACTTTCGCTGTCCGCAAGCCGGTAGAATTGCGAAAGTTTTTCAACTCGATATGCAATCAATTCAATATCACTGTCCGGTATCACCCACTTTTTAATTGTAAGAAGGCCTGCCGCCTCCAGTTTTCTCGCCTCATCGATCAGTTCTTGCTTCCCGCAGAGGTCATAATCCTCCTGGGTGATCCTCAGTGTTCTGCCGCCGGTTGCTCCCTCGCGCCAGTCACGACTGCTGTGTTCACATTTCTCAATAATCTTTTTTACAAGATACATACGTTTTCCCCTTTATTCCTCAACATCCGCAAGCTGCGAAAATTCCGTTTTTTCAAATTCCTGAATCGAAATATGACGCTTGTTCGGATTTGCATATACAAATGTTTTATCTACATTTTCCAGATAGTTCTGAATCTTATCATTGGTCGCACTGATAATTGCCTGGAATCCCAGCCCCCTTATCAGAGAGATGCAGCTTGCCACTTTCTCCGCATCCATCTTCGAGAACGCCTCATCCAAAACAACCAGCCGCAGCGTCGGACGTCTCTGCACTTTCGGCGACAGATTGATTCTGTAAACCTGGGCAAAGCTTGCCAGCAGCGCCACATACAGCGGATTTTGTCCCTCTCCTCCGGAATTTTTCTTGATCATCTTCCCGAGACCGATGGTCATATTTTTCTCCCCTTGCACGATCTGCTGCATATCAAAAGAAAGATATGTCCGGTAATCCGCATATTTTTCCATGTTCTTTCTGGCTTCATCCAGCTCTTCCCTCGTCGCATTCTCCGGTGGAATAAAGATATTGATCAATTCATTCATCATCTCTCCATATTCCTCTTCATGCTCCATTGTAAACATATTAAGCTGGTTATCCATCGTATTACCAAGATCAGCCGGATTGATCTGCAGAGCGTCATCCATGAACATCTTATAATATTTTCCATCCGCTCCTTTATTCCGTGTGATCACAAACTGATACTTATCCTTTCCGAAATCCAGTCCGCTTATGATCCGGTTCAGCTCATCTCTTCGCTGGTAAGCCTCCCGGATTGCGCTGCGGATTTTGAAAATAAAGTCATCTTTAAAATGTTCCACGGCCGAGCGAGCCTGTTCCTTTGCCGACTCACGGTATTTCTCCAAGTCATCACACTGAAGGCTGTCCAGCAGTTTGTCATAGTCTGAATTTTCTTTGACACTGGTGGAAAAAGTTCGATTCGGATATCGTCTAATATAAACGCTTCTCCTGTCTACCAGCCTCTGATAAGCATCGTCCATTGCATTTTTTAATTCACCAAGCCCCTTGGCAACCTGGCTTTTCAGATACTCATAATTCACCGATTTTCTTGCTTCCAGGAACTTACGGAACACTTCCTCATACTCTGTATTCTCTTGAAAATCTTTTCTGAATTCTGCCAGTTCTTCCTCCGAATCGACAATCTGATCTTTCAACATCTCGATCTTATCACAGCATTTTTCCGCCTGCACTTCGGCAGCAACTACTTGCTTCTTCTTTTCCTCTTTCCGATTTGCGAGTTCCTCCATCTGCCTTTCCAGGGCTTCTACTGAATCCTCCCGAAGCTTTTTCATCTGCTCAGTCAGCTGCTCTTTACGGCGTTCTTTTTCAGGAATCATTCTGGCATCCTGAATCTGTGCCATATAGTCTTCTTCCGGCTGTATCAGGCTTTCCAGATCCAACAGTTTCCGAATTTCCTCAAGCTGATCCTGCAAGGGCAAACGCTCTTCCTGAAGCTTATTACATCGTTCTTCAAGCTGTCGGATTCTTTGTCTGAGACTCGTCTCACCAATGTATGCACGCCTGGTATAATTCTCGGGATTGATATGCTGCAACCGGTAACTATGATACAGCATACAGTCCGGAGTCACTCCGATGCGCTGATTTCTGAGTTCCTCTATATTCTCACATTTCATCACATTTCCAAGGAAGAAACGGATGTATTCCCGGACATAGGATTCCTTTGCGATCACTTCCTCTGCCAGAGCCCCCGGACGCACCTCGTGCTTTTCCTCCAATACTTTTTCTGTGTCCAGCACGGCAGCACGATAGTATTTCTTCTTATCCATCTTCTGATAGATTTCCATCGCTGTCTTCGCATACTCCGGCTCAACAACGAGAAGCAATTTGTTACCTCCCATATAACCTTCTACCGCGTTGTGCCATCGCTCATCACGGATATCCAGAAGATCCGCAAGAATCTTCACATTTACGAAGGTACCGGTTCTTTTATAAATCTGATTCTGCAGTTCGATCCTGGCCGCTTCCAGCTCCTTTGGATACGCTTTTCGTCCTTGTTTCAGCTCCTTTAATTCCTCACGTGATTCCTTCTCTTCCTTCTTGATTCGCCGAAGTTCTCCATCAATTTCCCGGCGCTCTTCTTCCAGTTCATTTCTCATCTGAGCCAGCGCATTTTTAAGTCTCTTGAGTTCTCCAAAAGTGATACCGCCGGATGCAAATCGGTCAATATCCCAGATTGTCTGGTTAGAAGTCATCTCCTTTGTCTTCCACTCCTTCAGCCGGTTAGCAGTCTGCGTCCATCTTGCTTTGCTTCCACCCAACCGTTCCAGAGCCTCATTAAGCCCTGCAAGTTCCGTCTCAAGCATTTTATACCCACTGTTATTGAGCCGAATCAAGAGTTCATCATATTCTTGCTGAAATGCCTTCTCTTCCGTTTCCAGCATTGCCTTTTGCTCCAGGAATTCACGATTATCCTGAGAAAGGCTCTGAATTCGATCTCGTTTCTCCTGAACCTCTGCCTCACGACGCATCATTTCCAGTCTCTGAAGCTGGTATTCTCCAAGCTGTACCTTCTCTCTTCTCTCATCAAAATACCGATACATCTCTCCTATTTCTTTGAGACATGTTATTTCTTCAAGCGTCTCTTCAATCCGTTTCCGCATCCTGCCGTACTGCATAACGCTTTCCTGCATATCTTCAATATGAATATCCTGCTCCATACAGATATATTCCTTCACGAAATCTTCCAGCTTGATATTCATTTTAAAAGGGATTGCCCGTTTAAACAATCTGGGAAATTTCTCCATATCCAGTCCACCCAGGTACACATCATAGAGTTGCCTTCGGAACCGCTCATTGCTCGGCCCGCAGTAATATCCCTCCTGTGGAAACGACCGCTGCAGGTATTCTCTGACTTCCATAGTCGTAAGACATCTTTTGTCTGCCCGATAATGATTCTCAAGAAGTCCTCCTGTATGCCAGAAAAACAGTCTTCCGATTTCATTCGTCGCAGTTTCCACGTCAAACACAACGCCAACACATTGTTTTTCCTTTGTGTTTGTCTGTTCAAGCTCCAGCACGATTGTACTGGAAAAATTGGAATTTCGCAAATATTGTGCTTCATTATTTTCACTGATATTGACCATACCCCTCAGGTACTCAATCAGTGAACGATCTGAATCATCGGCTGCAGCCTTGTTGAAAAAACCTCTGCCATCCGTGTTAGCATAGAGCACAATCTGCAGTGCATCAATCACGGTCGATTTTCCGCTCCCCGAATGTCCGGTAAAGAAATTGATTCCCTCGCTGAGTGACAGTATTTTTCTGTCTATATAATGCCAGTTATTCAGGCAGATCTTCGAGAGTGCCTTGAACGGCTGCTGTTTCTCCTTCTTTTCCAAAATGTTCCTCCTCACTGAACGTCTCCAATAATTCTCTGATGTCGTCTCCTGCAAGCACTGCATGAATACTCGGATAAATGACAATCCGGGTACTTTCATTTAGTTCTTCCAGAAGATCCAGCGGTTCAATCAACTGATATTTTTTCAAAAGTGCAATCGTCCTGCGCATCTCCGTAGCTGACGGGATGCTCTGAAGTACTCTGAACTCTCCTGCTTTGCCGTTCACGGCACCCAGCGTCGTCACGATCTGACTGCTTGTGGACACATTCTGCATCTGCTCATCATAGATCAGCTTTAGTACCAGTATATAGATACTTGCAAGTCTCGGAAGTTTTTCGCCCCAGAGCGTCTCTCCCTGAATATACAGCATACCTATATTGTTGTTTTCATAAAGTGTGATTCCCGCCACTCTAAAATATTCTTTCAGAAACGGCAGATGCTTCATCGCAGTCCGGTACTCTTTCCCATACTGAAGCCTGCCCGTCCGTTTGTCGTATTTCCGCTCCAAAAGGAAGGTCTGCCTGAAAAGAGTCTGAACCACTTCTGTGATTGCTTCCTGCTCCTCCTGTGTGAGCTGTTCATAATAATCAATCATTCATTTCTCCCATCTTCATGATGTATTACAGACACCAACTTGTTAAACCTGTCTTTTTACAAATTTCAATGCCGGATAGCGATAACCGTTTTTCTCCACCATCCTTACATCCTCTTCCAGCACCATATACTTGCTGTTCCTTCGTGTGCTGAGATCATACGCAAGAATCAGTTTTTCAAATTCATCTTCTTCCCGCATAGGAAGGGACAGCGCATCCATAACGCCTTCCCGTATATTCTCCTCTATAAAATCTTCTATCTGTCTTCGGCTGTACCGATGCTGAATCCGGTTCAACTTCAGCACATCTTCCTTGTCCAGATCCTCCGTGGTCTCCTCTGGCTGCATCTGACTGATAAAGTCTTTCCTTCCTTTACGCCGCTTATAAAGTGATTTCTCCGAAACAATCTCCAGAAGTGAAAGATTCATCTTTGCACCGGTCTTCTGTACAATTTGCTCATAATCCGCTGCATCTCCCATGCGGTTCAGCAACTGCACCACAAGCCCTTTGGTGTCCGTTTCTCCACTTAACAGATAATTAAGTCTTGTCACGGTTGCGCGCACATATTTCGTGTGTTCCTTATCCATATTGGCAATACGGTGCTCAATATCATCAAATCCCCGTTCAATCTGATCCAGAAGTTCCAGAACATCCTCCTTCGTATCTCCCATCGCCCTGGAACGCTCCCGAACCGTTTCGATCCATTCTTCATTTTCCCGCATATCGCGCAGGCACTTCTTGATATCCATTTTGTAAATATAAAAATTATCGGAAGTCTTCAGTATATGGTATTTGCGCCTCACGATTTCTTCCACATACCCATCTAGATGCTCTTTCAGAAGATCTCCGTAAAATCGCTGATCCAGAAGTCTCTCAAAAAACTTGTCCATATTATGCAGCATATCCTGCAGTGCTTTGTTCAGCCGCCGGGTATTGATCAGCGCCGTGCGCAGCATATTCAGATTCACCCTGGGATCATTCCGGAAGGAAAATAAAGTCGCGTATACATTCTGGATATAGATTTCCGTCTCCTCCATATCTTCAGAGCTGAGACGTTCGAACGCATCGATGAAAACCGCCGAATAATCCGGTATCACAATATTCGTCGCCAATGTATGATAATCTTCAATCTTTTTCAGCCATCCCGTTCTGATCAGCCAATTCAGCATACGAAGTGACGGTGTTTCCAGCATATCAAACTCCGTCTCATTTTCTTCACGCACCAGTCGGAGCTGCTTCTTTGCATACATATCTCCAAGCACCTGTACGCACACTTCTTTCGTGAGGAAATAATTACTGTACTGGTATTCTTCATTAATAACCAGAAGGGCTTCCATATAAGCCTCCCGGTTCACGGAACGGAACAGACTCCAGAACGAATCCGGGATTTCAAAACGCAACTGCATATCCGCACTCCAATCAAATAAATGTTCTCTTTTATTCTATCACATATCGCGCCCCTGCACCACGCAAATTTCAAATGTATAACTCAAAAAATGATCCCCCGGATCATTTTCTCATATAAACGGCAACATAAAAAAGACTGCGCTTACGCGCAATCTTTTTTATACCATGCATTCATGCATCTCTTCTTCTTCGATTCCAACACTTGACATGATCTCTTTCAGTGCATCCCTGTGTTCCAGTCCGGCACACCATGCAAGCCCACAGCCTGCTGAGATCTCCCGCGGCACCGGAATCAGTCTTCCGTCCGCATTCTTTGCCTTACAGGCTTTCTCCATCGCCATGGCATCTGCCGTAGTGTGGAATGTCACGACCAGTTTTAACTCTTTCTTTCTCATTATTCGATCACAATTTCGAATTCGGAGCCTTTCTCTGTCGTTGTTGCTTTTTTTCCGTGGTCCTTTGCAAACTTTTCTACGTTCGTTCTCTGATGCGGTTCACTGACCAGCACTTTGATTGGACCCTTCGCATCTTTTAATGCTTCCGCTGTCATCATAAGCGGTTCCGGGCAGGAAAGTCCTCTTGCATCTACTTCCTTCATATTATTTTACCTTCTTTCTTAGAATAGCATATTATTTTGTTAATATCTACCCTTTGCTTTTTATTTTGTCTTTGCAGTCTCTCTCTTGTTTGTGAATGCAATCACGAAACAAACAATGATGCAGATAATGCAAGCCACTTTACCGTTTGTTGTAACAGCTCCTGCAACCAGTTCTTTTGTCTCCGGGTTCAGGGATGTTCCGCTGGATGCCAGACCGAAGTTATGGCAAAGAGCTGCTCCAAAGAACAGACCCAGAACGGTAACTGCCGCATCGGAAGAGCCCTGTCCTGCAAGGATCAGCTGACGAAGCGGGCATCCTCCTGCCAGTACTGCAGCAAATCCTACTGCATACATACCAAGAATATTCCACAGATGCTGAGAATGTGCAATGATTCCCGGTGTATTGAATCCAAGAACAAATCTTCCTGTTGCCACATTAAAGATCAACATAACTACAAATAAGCTTCCAATTACGGTAAACAGATCAAAATTCTTCATAAGCACGATATCACGGATACTTCCTGCAAAACACATTCTGGATTTCTGTGCAACTGCTCCAAAAATGAGTCCGCCAACCAGCGACAGAATCAGCGGTGCATGGATACTTCCCGGACCAGCTTCACTTGCCTTCAAAAGTGATGTGCATGTTGCAAGAATCAGGATTCCAACCATGATGACCGGAAGCACTGCTCCGCTTGTTTTGTTCGTCTCATGAGACCGTCCAAGACTGAACCCTTTCTTCAGTGCAAATGCACCGGTCGATACACCCAGAACAAATCCGATCAGTGCTACCCATGCATTCAGATCACCTGCTGACATACGGATAATCATACGAAGCGGACATCCCAGGAAAATCAGGGAACCGATCATAATAATCATACCCAGTACGAAACGAATCATCGGTGATGAACCTGCTGTAGAACGATATTCCTTCGTTGCCACAGAGATAATAAAAGCGCCCAGTACAAGTCCGATGATCTCCGGTCTTGCGTACTGCACAACTTCTGCCTGATGCATTCCCAGAGAACCTGCCATATCACGTACGAAGCAGGCAATACAAAATGCCATGTTTGCAGGGTTCCCGAAAAATGCAAGACATGCCGCTACAAGTCCGCAGATCACACCCGCAATCGCGAGTTTCTTTTTTGAATCTGATAAATTCATGTTACTTCCTCCTTATGCCTTTTACTCTCTTCTTCAGAGTTACTCTTCGGCAGCCATTTCTTTCACTGCCTGAATGGCTGTATTTAATTCTTCATCCGTGTTGTAATGCGAAAAGCTGAATCTCACCGCACCCTGTTCTACCGTCCCCAGTGCCTCATGCATAAGCGGTGCACAGTGTCCTCCGGCTCTTGTAGATATTCCATATGTCATAAGAAGCTCATCACTCACTTCTGAAGAATCATAATCTCCGATATTCAGCGTCACGATCGCACATCGCTCCCGCGTACTGAAATCTCCGTAAACTTTTACTCCGGGGATGTCCTTCACCCCTTCGTAAAATCTCCACATCAGATCCTGCTCTCTCTCTCTGATCGTATCAATTCCTGTCTCCATCAGATATTCCACTGCCGCATCCAGACCGGCGATCCCGTGTCCGTTCAGTGTTCCGGCTTCCAGAGCAGTCGGCATCTCAGAAGGATGCTTTTTATTATAAGTCTGCACCCCGCTTCCGCCACATAACAGAGGACGGACTGTCAGTCCTTCTCTCACATAGATCCCACCTGTTCCCTGCGGTCCTAAAAGTCCTTTATGACCGGTAAAACACAAAATATCGATCCCCATCTCCTGCACATCGATCGGAAATACCCCCGCCGTCTGAGATGCATCTACGATAAACAAAAATCCATGTTTCTTCGCAATCTCGCCTACTCGCTTCACATCCACAAGGTTTCCTGTCAGATTTGAACCATGTGTACACACGATTGCTTTGGTGTTTTCCTTGATCGCCTTCTCAAAATCCTCATAATCCAGCGTCCCCTGCGGATTGCTTTTCAGAATGGTAAGCTCCGTTCCCTTTTCCTGCAGTTCATACAGAGGGCGAAGTACTGAATTGTGTTCCAGCATCGTTGTGATCACATGATCTCCCGGATTCAGGACCCCCTTCAGCGCTATATTCAGACTTTCCGTTGAATTCATCGTAAATGCAATCTGTTTCGGATTTTCCGCATGAAAAAAACAAGCCAGCTTCTCTCTGGCATCATAAATCGTTCGCGCCGCGCCGAGTGATGCTGCATGTGCGCCTCTGCCCGCATTCCCCATAGAGCACATTGCCGCTGCCACCGCATCGATTACCTGTTGCGGTTTCTGCATCGTCGTCGCCGCATTATCCATATATATCATATGTACCTTCCTCCAATTTCCTTTTCAAGTACAGCTTGTATCTTCCCAAATGATACCTATGTATTTTTTCCCGTACAATTTGACTATCTCTAGTATAGCCTTTATTCCCGCTTTCGTCTAATCGAAAAGTACAATAAATAAGCCCATTTATAGTTTTTATCTATAAACAGGCTCATTTCTTATATGTTATACATCTCTTTCACGACACGAATAAAACGTTCCGCAGAATTAGAAAGCTGGTAATTCTTGTTATAGACCAGATTCAGATCTCTTCCATCATCTTTACTCGAAAGCGGGAAATCCAGCACTTGCCCGGATTCAATCACATCCTGCACCGCAAGCCGCGATATCATAGTAATACCTATTCCGCTTTTAACTGATTTCTTAATAGCTTCCGAATTCTCAATGCTTGCTACAACATTCAGTTTCTCCACATCAATTCCGGCACGGCGAAGCTGCTTTTCCGCTTCTTTCCGCGTTCCTGATCCCTCTTCCCTCATGATGATCGCTTCATTTGCAATCCAGTCAATTGTCGTTTCTTCTTCCTTGATACGCTGGTATTTTTCATTATTTGGCATAATAATCACCAGATCATCTTTGTAAAACGGTATGTATTTACAATACTTTTTCTCAAGAACGGTTCCCGTAAACCCAATATCCACAATATGTCCGGCAACCTTTTCCACAACTTTTGCACTGTCCGTTTCCATCACACGAAACTGTTCTTTCGGATATCTGGAACTGAATTCTGCCAGAATATCCGGCAAAAGATACTGTGCGGGAATCGTTGATGTCGCAATCGTAATACACTGAACATCTTTTTTCGTTTCTGTTGAAAAAATCTCGGTAATCTTATTCTGCAATTCAACCATCTGCCGGGCATACTCATAAAGTACCTTGCCCTGCTCTGACAGAATAACCTCTTTTGTATTTCTCACAAACAATCTGACGTTCAGTTCTCTTTCCAGGGAGGAAATATGTGCACTTATGGTAGGCTGAGTCAAAAACAGAGACTTTGCCGCCTTTGAGAAGCTGCCTCCCTCTGCCACCTTCACAAATGCCTCCAATTGTTTTAGATTCATAAGTATGCTACCCTTTCACTTTCTGCTCCGGTCTTCTTTGTAACCTTAATGCTGTCCATATATTCGAGTATCGGCTTGGCACTTTTTCGGCTCGTGGAGAACATATCTCTTACCTGTGCGATCGTAATCACATCCTCATTCTCCAAATGCTTGCGAATCTTCTCCTCTGCCTCATCCATCAGATACTTCATCGTAAACATTTCTTCATTGATCCGCACAACCCGTTCTTCATCTACAAGTAACAGAAGAACATCCTCCGCGGTTTCCCTCGGGATTGTTCCGAGATCAATTTCCGAAAATCTCACGAAATCAAATCCTGCCTTTTCAAAAGCATCGACCAGAGTCTTTTCCGTCTTCAGGAACATTGCGTCTTTCGACACTTCAAATTCTGCCAGATGCAGGTATTCGTCCTTGCGTCCGATCTGATTTTGTGCCACAAGCTGCTCGATATAAGCATCAAACACGATCGGTTTCACCTTTTTCAGATAGGTGTTATGGATCTCAGCTTTCTTCATACCATAACGGTAAGGATATCTCTTATGATAAGCCTCAAGCGCCTCCTGTATCTTCTGGCGCAATGCATATTCACTGTCTCTGTGCCAGAGATATACATCTTTCTTCATCGCAAAGACATGAACAATTCCTTCTTCTTTCAATTCTTCCAGGTATTCCTGAAGTTCATCCACAGAATGTGCCATAATCTTCGCAAGTTCAGCCATCGTAATCATTGTATCTGCATGCTGTTTGATATGCAGCTCCATAACATCTGCAAGCGAACCGGATTCTTTCTTCTTTAATTCTTCAATTGCTTTCTCATCGAATCGTTTCTTTCTCACCGGATTCGGCTCCAGCACCACGCCGCCTCCAATGGTCTCCATCGGCGAATAGAAACGCACCACAAATCGGTCGCCTCTCTTCAGCGCGATTTCTTCTTCCAGACGCAGCTGCACCAGTCCGCTTTCTCCCGGCCCGATTTCTTCCTTATCCAGCAGCACGGCACGACAGAGGATCTCGCTGGTCCCCGTATACAGATGCAGTCTTTCATGATTCGTCACAATTCGCATAGAATCCGGCAATACCGATAATTTAACATCCAGCAGATCCGTGTTCTTCATACTGTTCTTCGGAGCGATCACGCAGCCTCTGTGAATCTCTTTCTTCTTGATATTGGAAAGATTAATCGCTACCCTCTGCCCGGCATAGCACTTATCCTTGTCCTGTCCGTGTACCTGGATGCTCCGGATCTTGCACTCTTTCCCGATCGGATACATTTCGAGTACATCCTCTTTGGAAATTGTTCCGGAAATCAAGGTTCCCGTGATGATCGTTCCAAAACCGGAAAGTGTAAACACACGGTCGATCGGAAGTCTCGGGATCGTCTGCGTATCTTTCTCTTCCACCTCATCCGCCATCACCCGAATGATCGTATCGGTCAGTTCTTCGAGCCCCTGTCCGGTCGCTGCTGAAACACGTACCACCGGCGCATCTTCCAGAAATGTTCCTTTCAATTCTTCCTGTATTTCCTCTTCAACCAACTCCAGCCATTCCTCGTCCACCAGATCACATTTATTGAGGACGAGAATGCTTTTCTTAATTCCCAGAAGTCCCAGAATGTCCATATGTTCCCTTGTCTGCGGCATGATTCCTTCATCCGCCGCCACAACCAGCATGACGAGATCCATTCCCACAACTCCGGCAACCATGTTATTGATAAACTTCTCGTGGCCCGGAACATCAATGATTCCTACCCGGTCACCATTTTTCAAATCGAACCAGGTAAATCCCAGATCGATCGTAATTCCACGACGCTGTTCTTCTTCCCAACGATCCGTATTTCGCCCGGTCAGAGCCTTGATCAATGTTGTCTTCCCGTGGTCAATGTGACCTGCGGTTCCTATGATGATATTTTTCATAACAGCTCTCCCAGCATTTCTGTAATCTTCTTAAACCAACGTGTTTCTATGGTTCTGACATCCAGATAAATCGTATCATTCGCCGTTCTCGGGATGATAGGCACCTCCAGATGTCTCATTTTTTCTTCTAACTGCGGCACACTCATTTTTTCAGGCTTTATCGTAACCGCCATACTTGGGATCCGCTCCAGAGGGAGTGATCCTCCTCCAATCTGTGACTCGCATTTTTCAAGTCCAAATTCCGCCGCAAGACCTGCTCGTCTCAACATCCTTTTCAGGTTCTGGGCGCGATGTGCCACTTCTTCTTCGGTCTCCGTGATCATACGAAGAACCGGAATATTCTGAATTGCTTTTTCCTCAGATAAATATTCTTGAAGAACGAGTTCCAGCACCGTCGCCGTAAATTTATCGATACGCAGTGCACGTGTAAGCTGGTTCTTCTTCATCTGATCAATATATTTCTTCTTACCGATAATAATTCCTGCCTGTGGCCCTCCCAGCAGCTTGTCTCCGCTGAAACATACCACATCTGCTCCTTTGCGGATGGAATCCTGAACCGTCGGCTCATAAGTCAGTCCATATTTGCTCAGGTCGATCAGCACGCCGCTTCCCAAATCCTCAATAATAGGAAGGTCGTGTTCCTTTGCCAGCGGAACCAGATCATCGATCGTGACCGTATCGGTAAAGCCTACGATCCGGTAATTACTGGTATGTACTTTAAGGAGCGCTTTTGTATTTTCAGTAATCGCTTCTTCATAATCGGAATAATGTGTCTTATTGGTCGTTCCGACCTCTACCAGAGATGCGCCGCTTTGTTCCATCACATCCGGAATACGGAACTTTCCGCCGATTTCCACCAGCTCTCCTCTGGATACAATAACTTCGCCGCCTTTTGCCATAGAACTCAAAATCAGCATCACTGCGGCTGCATTATTATTGACGGCCATTGCCGCCTCAGCTCCCGTGAGTTTACACAGAAGCTTCTCAAAATGGGAATATCTCTCTCCCCGCTTCCCGGCCTCCAGATTATACTCCAGATTGGAATAGCCGGTGACAATATCAGCCAGTTTTGATACATGCTCCTGACTGATTGGTGCACGTCCCAGATTCGTATGCAGAATCGTACCGGTTCCGTTAATCACCATGCGCATGTTCGGTGTATGGAGTCTCTCCACATGCCTTACGATCTGCTGCGGCAGATCCTGAATCTGCCGCACAATCTTCTCTTCTTCTTCACATGCCCCGATAAATGCTCTCAGGGCCTCCATCTCCTCCCGGATTGCTTCCATGACAGTCTCTCTTCCGTACTGTTCGATCAAAAGCTGAATGATCTCCATTTCCAGAAGCACATCCACTTTCGGGATATTACGATATAATTGATTCTTGTTCATCTTCTTCCACTTCCAAATACTTTATTATCTTTCAGGCAGCGCCCGGCATTTGCTCTGCCGGGCGTATATTGTCCTGCATAAATGCTCTGTTATCAGTGCAGACGTATAAGCTTGTCACTCTTCTCTTCCACTGTTCCTATGATAGAAACCTTCGTTTCCATGTGTTTCTTCTCAAATGTCTCCATGATTACTTCCACATACTGCGGTTCCACACTGAGCAGAAGTCCGCCGGAGGTCTGTGGATCATAAAGCAGATCAATAAAATGTTCCTCTACGTTTCCCATATCCACTTTCATCTGGGAATATCCACGATTCTTATAGGCTCCCGCCGGAACCAGTCCCATCTTGGCGTAGGCGATCGCCTCGTCAAAATATGCGATATCGTGGACATTCAGATTGAACGTCACTTCACTGGCTTCTGCCATCTCCACACAATGTCCCAGAAGACCAAAACCTGTAATGTCTGTACATGCATTTACCGGATATCCATCTACCACTTCCTTGGCTTTTTTGTTCAGCGAAGACATAACCATTTCCACTTCACGAATCGCCTTGTCGGAGGCCATCTGCGCCTTGATCGCCGTATTAACGATTCCGCTGCCTACCTGTTTGGTTAGAATCAGAACATCTCCCGGTTTACATCCGTAATTTTTGAAAATGCGCTGCGGGTGAACAAAGCCGGACACGCAGAGTCCATACTGAGGTTCGTCATTCTGAATCGTGTGACCTCCCACCAGAACAGCTCCTGCTTCTTTCACTTTGTCAGCTCCACCTGCCAGGATATCCCCCAAAATAGACGGGTCAAGGCAATTCGGGAAACCAACAATATTCAGAGCCACTTTAGGCTCTCCTCCCATGGCATATACGTCACTGAGAGAATTGGCCGCTGCGATCTGTCCAAACATGTACGGATCGTCAACGATCGGTGTAAAGAAATCCACCGTCTGAATCATTGCGATGTCATCTGTCACTTTGTAGATTGCCGCATCATCAGATGTCTCGATACCAACCAGAAGGTTGTCATCGTGAAATTTCGGAAGCTTACCCAGAACCTGGGCAAGGGTCTCCGGACCTATTTTAGCGGCTCATCCCGCGGTTTTTGCCAATTGCGTCAATTTGATATCCTTACTCATTTTCCCATTCTCCTAAAGTTTGTTATTTTGCCGTGAACCATCTACGGTCTGATGATTCTTCCAGCCTCGGCCATAGCTTCTACGATCGCATACATATTGGTCACAGAGCCAACGGCCAGTTTTTCTTTCAAATGGTAGTAATCCAGACATGTACCACAGGTCAGGATCTCTACCCCCTGTGCCTCGAGAGACTTCAGATCTTCCAAAGAATCAGAACCTTCTGCAGTCAATGTAGCACCGCCATTGTAGAACAGCATCTTCTTCGGCAGTGTATCAAGCTGGGTTACTGCGAAAATAAATCCCTTGATCAATACTTTTCCAAGTTCATCATTGCCGGATCCCATACGGTCAGAAGAAACAACCACGATCGTGTCACCCTTTCTGTCCGGAGTGCAGACAGCTTCTTCAGCCTCCGCACTTGCCGGTGCTCCCTGCATTTTGATCGTAACCTTGAATTCTTTTTCTCCAAGCTTCTCAGAGCTTACTTCTCCGCCCTGTGCAGCTGCCATCTTCGTTACATTCTGAACAGCGATCTCATTATCTACCAGAACTTCGATCGTCTCCGGGCCGGTCAGCGCCTGCATTGCTTTTTTTGTCTTAATAACTGGAATCGGGCAGTTATCACCCATTGCGTTTACTGTAATCATTTGTCGATTACCTTCCTTTCTTTTGATGTTTTATGTCAAAATTCCCTTCTTCTCATTTATAGATACATTCTATCACTGAACTATACAAAGGTAAACTGTTATTTTTGAAATTTTATGAGGAAGGGGGTTCAAGGGGGACGCCTTTGTCCATGTGGGGTGGGTTCCCGGACTCGCTCTCGCTCGGGGGAAAACGCAGCGGTACTAAGCTTGCAGGGCGCCGCTTTCTGCGGCTGCTGCAAGCAAGTGCCGGCGTTTTCCACGGTCCGGGAACCCACCCCGCATGGACGAAGGCTGTGCGCTTGAACGAGAGCCGGGGAGTAAAATTCCAAAGGGGAGGGAATGTGATAAATTGTAGGGGTGTGAAAGACGTGCCTTTGAGTGGCTCCTACTTTGTAGGAGCCACTCTCGGCACTTGATATTGTATTGTTAGGGCTTTTGTTTTTTGTTTGTGACTGATTCTTGTGTTGTGGGTGCGAATAGTCAGCGGGATTGTCTCTGTGTGTGTAGCGGAGGTTAAGTGGAGCGTTCCGAAGATACATGCCGAAGATGTTAGGCGGCGGGAGGGGAGCTGCTTTCAGCGACCCTTCCGGCACCTTACATATTCGTGCATGAGCTGAGGTAGAGCGCAACGTCGTAGCTACACACATGGAGACAAGCACGCGTCCCTATTCCACCCGCCACTCCCCGTGCATGAGCTGAGGTAAAGCGCAACGTCGCAGCTACACACATAGGGACAATCCCGCGTCCCTATTGCGCCTCCCACCTTCCACTTGCTCCACAGGGGAGGACGAGTCCATTCGATGTTACGGGCAGTCCGATTTCCTGGGAATCGACGTGACCGTTGTATTTTTTCAGTTCTGTTGCGAGCATGTAAGTCAGGACTGCAGGCGCAAGTCCGGTGGTGTAGGAGTTGATGAGGAAGAAGAGGGGATCATCCGACAGGATCTGTGTACAGAGTTTGATCAGGGGATGGATGGCATCTTCTATTTTCCAGATTTCTCCTTTGGGTCCCCGGCCGTAAGAGGGGGGATCCATGATGATCGCGTCGTAGTGATTGCCGCGGCGGATCTCGCGTTCTACAAATTTCATACAGTCGTCCACCAGCCAGCGGATCGGAGCATCTGCGAGTCCTGAGGACACGGCATTTTCTTTGGCCCAGGTCACCATGCCTTTGGAGGCATCTACGTGTGTCACCTGTGCACCGGCTGCAGCCGCCGCGAGTGTGGCGCCGCCTGTATAGGCGAAGAGATTCAGCACTTTTACAGGACGTCCTGCATTGCGGATCTTATCAGAGAACCATTCCCAGTTCGTCGCCTGTTCCGGGAACAGTCCGGTGTGTTTGAAATTGAAAGGCTTCAGGTTAAAGGTCAGATCTTTATAATGAATCTGCCACTGCTCCGGGAGATCGAAGAACTCCCATTCTCCACCGCCTTTTTTGCTGCGGTGATAGTGCGCATTCCGGTTCTTCCATCCTTTCTGTGTCTTCGGGGTATCCCAGATCACCTGCGGATCCGGGCGCACAAGGAGATACTGCCCCCACCTTTCCAATTTCTCCCCGTTGGAAGAATCAATCACTTCATAGTCTTCCCATCCATCTGCAACCCACATATGATTATTTCCTTTCTGTATCTGATATTTGTTCCGCATGAATCACTCATCCGTAAACATTCATTATTACTTTGTCACTATCTTTTTAGTATATCGAAAAAGTGCTTCCAGTACAAGCACAAATCTCCTCATTAACCAAAGGCCTTATCACCAGAGGTCTCTTACTGCAGAGCTGCCTCCTATCTCAAAGCAAAAAGAGATGTATGCCTCATCGTTATACACACAACGGGGCACACACCTCTATTTCGTTTTCTGTACTATCTTTTCAGACAGCCGGAATTTATTTCTCTTTCTTTACCATAGCCGGGTTATCCTCTACAGTAATAACGCCTTTCTTCCAAAGGATACGTGATGTAATGATTGCGATCGGAAGCATTGCAATGATCAGGAATCCGATTGCTCCGAACAGAGATCCGCCGGATGTAATTCTTACGAGCAGTGAAAGGAGTGTTACGATAACAAGTACCGGAATAACGCCCTTTGTACCGCCTTTTACGATCTTGCTTCCTGAACTGCTGCTTGAGAACAGACCCAGAGTCAAAGAACCGAACAGAGCCGGAATGATATATCCGGAAGCCGTCTTGATCTGCGGGATTTCGAAAATGAAACCAATCTGTGAGCTCAGCAGAGCTGCAAGTGCCAGGATAACAATTGTCATGATAGATGAAGCGGCTACTGCTACAGATGCAACAGCATCACCTTCCGGTGTATTCTGCTCTGTCTCTGTCAGCTTGATTGCATTGATAGCAACCGGAAGTTTCAGGTTCATGATATTACCGGTAATGAATGTCAGATAAGATGAACTTCCCAAAATCGGGGTATAACTAATTGCTTCTGAAATACCAACCGGAATATAAATAAGCAGGATACTGATCGTTGAAACATTGATAACATCACCGAATGACGGCATTGCATCGTAAACTGTCAGCACAACAAATGGAAGTGCTGTCATATAGATCAAAGCGATGACCGTTCCGAGACGTCCGATTTTGTGAGACCATGCCTGAAACGGATCCATTACTACACTGTTTTTCTCTTTACTCATAATAACTTCCTCCTCTATTTAAAGATGCTGGTCCACAGTACGGATGATGCCATACCACCGATCATTGAGAACGCCATGATAAAGTCGTTCAGCCATTTCAGACCCGGTTTCGCAGCCAGGACACCAAGAACAACAGCGATAATAAGACCGGTAACCATAACTAACGCCTGAATTGTATCACCGATCAGAAGAACCGGAACATAAACTGAGAACAGACATAACATAAAGCATCCGCTCAGAACGTATTTCCATGTGCTTGCATTTTCACTCTTGGAAACACTCATACATAACTTCTTTCCTAACGGAATTAATACGAAGAATCCACTCAGCATACCGATCGTCATAAGGATCATAACAACACCGAACTGGCTTCCTGTTGCCTGTTCCAGCATCTGTGAACTTGTCTCAAATCCGATTGCAGAAGCAACGCTGCTTGAGATCAGAGTCTCATAAGACAGTGAACCGACAACGGAAAGTCTCCACCATGACCATACAGTTCCGAGAACCGGGATCAGTGCAAACAGACCTACAACGATTGATAAACTTGGTACAATTGAGAAAACAAGGCTTGATTTGATAACTTTGCTCAATGCCTCTTTTGAAATTCCCATTTCAAGGCAGCGTGCATACGCTTTCTTTAAATACAGCAGCGAAAATGCTACAATGTACAGCAAACCGATTATAATCATAATCAGCAGCAATGGGCTAGTAATAATTTCTTTCATACGTCTTCTCTCCCTTTCCTTTTTTGAATCTTTGGTTATTTGTGTTCTTCCAGCCATCTCATGGCTGCATATGCATAAACGGCACTTCCCTGGGCAAGTACGGCATCATCGAATTTTACCATCGGATGATGTTGTGGATATTTGTACCCCTTGCTCGGTTCACCTGCCGCAAGTGCAAGCATAATTGAAGGTACTTCATGGCTTACATAAGCGAAATCCTCAGAACCTGCTGATTTGGATCCGCTTCCGCCACCGGACATCGCTGCAAGCTGTCCTGTTGTAAATGCTTTCGTCGGTCCAAGAAGTTCTCTCATATAAGTAGCAGTTGCTTCTGAGAGCTCATAGTCATTCTTAAGAACCGGACATCCCTTACCGAAATCTACCACCGCAGAAGCACGGAAACTTGCCGCTACGCCTTCTGAGATTTCCTGAATTCTCTGCTTGATAAAGGCTCTTACTTCTTCATCGTATGTACGGATCGTACCACTCATCATCACGGTATCCGGAATGACATTTGCCGCCTGGCCTGCATGAATCGTTCCGATCGTCAGAACCGCTTCATCTACCAGTGCAAGTTCTCTTGCATGAATCTCCTGCAAAGCAGTGATGATATGTGCTGCAACCGTGATCGGATCCACACCATTATTCGGCATGGAGCCATGGCATCCTTTTCCCTGAACACGGATCTCAAAACAATCCGCACCCGGTGCACTGATTCCTCCGTCGCTTACAACAACAGAACCGGCCGGGAACGGCACACCTGCCATAACATGAATCATCAATGCCGCATCAACATGCGGATTCTCCAGAACACCTGCCTGAATCATGTCATGGGATCCGGCAGAAATCTCTTCTGCCGGCTGGAACATAAGTTTAACAGTTCCTTCGATCTCATCTTCATGAGCTTTCAGAAGCTTAGCTGCGCCAAGCATCATCGTTGCGTGCATATCGTGACCGCAGGCATGCATATTCTCTGTCTCTGATGCAAAGTCTACCCCCGATTCCTCATGCATCGGCAGAGCATCCATATCACCACGGATCAAGAATACTTTTCCCGGTTTTTTACCACCTGCAGTAACAACCACGCCAGCTTTTCCACAATCTTTCGGTTCATATCCCATTGCGGTAAGCTCAGCTTTTACAAAGGCTACAGTCTCTTTCAAATCAAAGCCGAGCTCAGCATGTCTGTGAAGATAATGTCTCTTCTCAACAAGCTCCTGCTCATGCCCCTGAGCCTCTTGTAATAAAAGTTCACCGTTCATAAAACCCCTCCTTGATTTTTCTCCTTGTCATTTAAGGAACATTAAAGGAACACTTTATGTATGGGATTATACACCCGATTTATAAAAATTGCAAATATATTTATAAATATTGCCTATATTTTGTAAAAAATATATAAACAAAATGCTCTGTTTCATATTTTCGGAAGTTTCTTCTTGATTTTAGGAATACTTTAGGAGAAAATGATTTTGTATATCATCGGGAGGGGACCGCTATGAAAGAACATTTATTGATTATCTCATCTGAATATTTATCACAATACCTGAAAGATATGCTCCGTGATTATCCGGATCCGATTGAGTACCGGGTTATCGAATATCATTCTTTTTCTGAACTAAAAGGCATTTACTACGCAAATGAAAAATGGGCAGACGGAATTCTCACCACCGGTACAGTCGTGCAGACTGTCATTGAGCGGTCAGTTTCACACATTTCCATGCCACTTCTCTCACTTGCCACAGATAACGAGAGTTTTTACCGGATTCCTTTGACACTACTGATCGAAAACCGCATGCTGGATCCGGAGCGGATTATTTTTGATGTATTTGTCAATTCCAAACCTGCAACTTCCGTCCGGGACCTGATTGAATACAAGAGCATCAATGTCATGTTTCCCGAATTCACCAAATGGCTTTCTTCTGCTTCTCTGGAAGAGTTATATCATGTGGAGGATCAGTCACTCGCAGAGATTAATAAACTATGGGAAAAAGGAAAGATCGATATGGTCATATGCCGTTACGGGAACCTCGTTCCCCGGCTCAAGGAACTGAAGATTCCCTGTGTGTTTGCCTCCTTCAGCGACGAATATATGTACCAGATCATTCAGCTGCTCCTTACCAAAATCAAAATCGATAAGCTGACCGCACATTCTCCTGCTGCTATATCAATCGCCCCACAGAATGCCGTCGCGGAAATCTGGGGTGTCTTAGAAGATGACAAATTGCAGAAAGCATTTCAAGATTTTACTATCCGATACGACCTGGATCTTTCCATCCATCGGAAGCATAATGCCTATTATATCATGACAGAAAAAAAGATTTTATCCTATCTGACCAATGATTTCCAGAAAAGTGTTCTTTCTGATTATCTGGATAAAAACACAAAGCTTTCGCTTACCGTCTCATACGGAATCGGCAATACAATGGATGAAGCCCTTGACAACACTCAGCTTGCTTTCCGGGCAGCCGGGAACACGACCGATTCCTACCTCGTTGATGCGGAGCACAAGCTGACCGGACCGCTTAACACAGATCATCCGGTGATTTCCAGCCAGATTCTCACGCCGCAGATACAGGAAATCGCCGATAAATCTTCTCTTTCTACTGCAACGGTCCACCGCCTGAACCGGCTTCTTATTCTCCTGGAACGGCGTGAACTGACAAGTGTGGATCTGGCTGAGAACTTTCATATTACAGTGAGGGGCGCCAACCGGATCCTTCAGAAGCTTGAAAGCGCCGGATTCGTTCATTCCACACTTCAGAAAAGCAACCATATGAAAGGGCGCCCGACCAAAATCTATCATATCGACTGGGATATCTAGAAAACGTTTAAATATGATGCTAACACGATTTCCGGTAGAGTAGGCGGATGAACCTTTCATCCGCCCCTCATCAAACCGTGCATGAGGTTCTCCCTCACACGGCTTTCCGACATTCTTCTTTCTACAGTATTACGTCATGCTTTAGCCATTTTCTTTAATCCTTTTTCGTAAATGCTATTTCTAACAAATCCCACCTTTGACATATGATGTCGCCTTCGGTGCTTCTTGTTATACCATCTTGCAAAGGAGCAGATAATGTACCAGTCTAGTACACCGAAAAATAAGTATCTGATACATTGACGCAGGATGATTGTTTCATATGCAAGGCGGAGGAATGAGGCGTAGCGGTGGCTACGTCGATTGACGACAACGCTGCAGATGAAAAATCAGACAAGTCAAGGAGTCAGTTACTTATTATTCGGTGTACTAGTGCCTGCATCCATTTTTCATTTGTCTTAGTAGAATAGTAATTCTTCCATCCTGTGATTTTAGGATTCAGATTCTTTATTAAATCTTCTTCTTTTGCAACTAGCAGGCTTCGATTGTTTACATTCCTTTTGATTTCTGCTTTCATTTTCTTCATGGCTTTTCTGCTAGGGTACTGATAGGTTTCCTTATACAGTTGCCCTTTGCTTGTTTCTGTTGTCATTCTTCTGTGGTGCATTCCAAGAAAGCCAAATCCCTCTTTGCCATCCCAACCGGACTTGCACCGGCAAGTGTGGTCCAGCTTCGCTGGACACACGAAATAAAACAAGGGGAGACTCCGTCTCCCCTTTGTTCATTCTGTCTAAATCTCTCTTGTATATTTCGCCAGCCATTCTTTCTCTTCTTCATTCAGGTATGGAGAAACTTTCTCATATACCTGCTTATGATAATCGTTCAGAAGCTTCTTCTCCTCTGCCGTCATCATATCCGGGTTGATTGCATCCAGATCCATCGGAACGTAAGTAATCGTATCCATATACATGAACTGACCATATTCATTTTTCTCACCCTTGCATACCAGAAGCTCGTTTTCCAGACGAACTCCATGAGATCCTTCAATATAAACACCTGGCTCATCGGTAATCACCATGCCTTCTTCCAGCGGTTGAATTTCATGTGCACGATACTGCCAGCGGAAACCGGACGGACCTTCATGGATATTCAGAAGATATCCTACTCCATGACCTGTTCCATGATTAAAGTTCATGTTTCTATCCCAGAACGGCTTTCTCGCCAACATATCCAGAGTTAATCCGGTACATCCATACATGAATTTCGCACTTGCAAGCATAAGATTACTGATAGCTACCAGCGTGAAATCATCCTTCATATACTGCGGGATCTCACCCAACGCATACGTTCTTGTAATATCAGTAGACCCTTCATAGAAACCTGCTCCCGTATCAGTCAGGAACATCGTCCCCTCATGAAGCACTGCATTGCTCTCCGGTGTTGCTGAATAATGTGCACTTGCCGCATGCTCTCCCAAAGCAGAAATCGGTCCGAAGCTCGGACGGATAAAGTTGCCCATCTCAACGCGGAACTCATCCAGCTTCTCAGAAGCGCTGATCTCAGTAATCTCCTGCTTTCCAATATTTTCCTTCAGCCATTTCATAAAACGAACGTGTGCCACACTGTCCTTAATCTGCGCCTTACGGATATTTTCAATCTCCACCGGATTCTTCATAGCCTTGAAAAGCTCTTCCGGATTCCGTTTTTCAACCTTAACGACATTTTCCGGTATATTGCTGTAAAGAGCATAATTCAATTTGCCCGGGTCGATCAGAATGACTTCTCCATCCTCCAATTTCTTAATATCTTCGTAAATGTTATTATACGGATGAAGAACGACGCCGTCTTTCGCAAGTGCTTCCTTAATCTCAGCACTTAATTTCTTCTCATTGATATACAATTCCATGCTGTCCATGGTAATGACCGCATAAGAAAGTACCAGCGGGAAGAATTCCACGTCATTTCCACGAATATTCAGAATCCAGCAGATATCGTCCAACGTCGTAAGAATGTGCTTTGCAGCGCCGCATTCCTTCATGTACTCACGAATTCTCGCCAGCTTGCTTTCTGTTGTCTCACCGGCATACTTCAATTCCAGCGCAAATACGGGCTCTTCAGAAAGTGCCGGGCGATCCTCCCACACTTCATCGACCAGATCATAATCATACACGATCTTCGCATTCTTTTCCGCCGTGATCTTCTCATATTCAAGGCCGGATCCCATAGCGATTACTCTTCCGTCAAATCCCAGGACTCCGCCTTCCGGCACTGCTGTCTGCAAATATTCATTCAAAGTCGGCACTCCCGGTTCTCCCATTTTCATCAGCTCTACCGGAGATCCAGCAAGCTGCTTGCCTGCCTGAATAAAATATCTTCCGTCTGTCCACAGACGCGCTTCACTGGCTGTAATGACTGCAGTTCCTGCCGATCCGGTAAATCCGGTCATATATGCACGAGCCTTGAAATGTCCCCCCACATATTCACTTTGATGAAAATCTGCTGTCGGAATCACATATACGTCCATTCCCTTTTCAGCCATTTTCTCGCGCAATCTCGCAATTTTCTCTGCAATACTCATTTCTTTGCTACCTCTCTTCTCACGTTTTTAAGTAATAAAATAATGTATTTATATCTTGTCCAAGACAGAGCTTCTGTCCCTAACACTCAAAACGGTCCACCGGACCATTTTCTCATATGCATAGCAACTAAAACAGATCTTTTCAATCCGCTTTACCTACTTCTTCTGAGCCATAATCGCCTCATGTTCCCGCTCCAGCTCCCGGTACAGTTCCGGAATCGTCCAGCTCTGATTCGTGTCTGTCAGGACCGCTTTATAATCCACCGAACCGATCACTTTCTTTCTCATCAGAAACAATACCTGATTCAACTGCTGCTCCGCAAGCCCGGCAAACACAATCATTTCCTTTGCCAGAACAATACTTTCATCATCATCACTTTCAGACTGCGTCTCCACAATTCCGACAAGCTCACCAATCGTTTTATAATACTCTTCCGGCTCTACAAGCCTTACCTTAACCTTAAGCGTCATCAGAACCATCTGAATCTCACGCAGCTTCTGCTTATCCTTAAAATTAACCAATAACACGGTCGCCCGCATACTGTCACTCCTTCCACGCGATATTCCTTCTCGCTCTTGGCAGTGTAATTCTTCATCCATATAAGGTCATATCACGACGTTCTCACTGTGCATGAACATCATAACACACCTTCCCCAAAAGTTCCATGCCTCAGAAGAGAATTTTCATCTACTTTTTCTTGTCTTTCTTTGCGAACAGTAAAAAACACGCTTGTGAAATCTCTTTTTTTCAGTATAATAAGAAGAGATTCGGATACAAAATCCAGGAAATCCATATAAATGAAAGAAATGAGGTAATACCATGAACGCAATGACCGCCGGACTTCAAATGTTTGTCATGTTTCTGTTAATACTAGCCGGCTATTTCTGCTACAAAGCCCATATGATCTCCCAGGAAAATAATGCCTGTCTTTCCAGGCTGGTTGTAAATGTCTTCAACCCTGCTATGATTTTCTCCAGCGTACTTGGGAATTCCGGAAACGGCACTGTGGACTCCATACCGCTTCTCTTTCTGGTCTCTGCCGGAATCTATCTCTTCCTGATCATCCTGTCGAAGATCCTTGTTCGGATTTTCCGTGAGACAGGCGACCAGCAACAAATCACTGAACTCCTTTATATATTTGCAAATGTCGGTTTTGTCGGCATCCCTGTTGTAAAGGCACTTTTGGGAACGGATAAACTGATTTATGTTGCCGTATTTATCCTGGAATATAACATTCTGGTCTACACCTACGGCATCTCCCTGCTGAGACACGGTTCGAAAGGAACAGACACCCCAAAAGCCGCATTCCAATTGTCCACATTAAAACCACTGGTTAATCCGGGCACCATTGCCTGTGTAGCAACCCTTTTCATATTTGTCACCGACATCGTCCCTCCGCAGCCACTTAGCGACGGACTCCAGTATCTGGCAAATGCTACCACTCCGATCTCACTCATCGTAATCGGAGTCTCCCTGGGAATCCAGGCAGATCTCGTCTCCCTCTTCACCAGCGGGGAACGCTATCTCTTCTGCCTGTGCAAATTGCTGGTAATCCCGATAATCGGAACCCTGTTCCTCAAACGCCTTCCGATCTCTGATGTGATGTGTCAGGTTTATATGATCATGATGGCAATGCCTTGTGGGAATCTTATCCTGATGCTGGTTGAAGAAAGCGGGCGGGACGGACGAGAATGTTCTTATCGAATTATCCTTTCCACACTGCTATCCATACTGACCATCCCAATCCTGATATTCCTGTATCCATATTTATAATTTATCATAATCCGCATAAATATTTCCCCGGCAAACCACTCTGGCTTGCCGGGGAATCTTATTTCCATCCGAAATCATGTTCAAGAATGTACTGCATCAGGCCTTCACAGCCCTCTCGGATTTCCCGGTAAGCCACATCAAACCGCTCACTGTACCACGGATCGGAAATGCTGGCATTCCTTCCCGCGTACTGTAGCAGAAGCGAAATCTTCCCGCCCTTGTGGCCGGTCATCCGCTCAATGTTGCGGATGTTCATCGTGTCCATGCCGACCAGATAATCATAGTAGTCGTAGTCAGATTTCTTAAGCTGCACCGCTCTCTTACCGTCACACTTGAGGTCATGGCGCGCAAGCTCCTGCCTGGCCGGCGGATAAACCGGGTTGCCGATGCCGTTCCAGATCTCCTCGGTGCTGGTCGCGGCGGATGCGATCTCAAATTGGTCTGAAAGACCTTGTTTTTCTGCCATGTCTTTGAAAATGAATTCTGCCATTGGGCTGCGGCAGATGTTGCCGTGGCAGATGAAAAGTACTTTTATCATAGTCTCTATAAACCTCCATAAACCCTATAACCCTTGATTTTACGGGACTTTTCGGGATTTGAGTTTTTCTTCATTTTTTCATAAGTCTCCATAAATCCATATCACTACACCACTGATTGGTGTAGTAAATGGTGTAGTAGCGGTGTAGTTAACTTAACTAACCGTCACTTTTTTCCGTCACACTTCATCCCATATTTCTCGTTTTCCAAATTGGTTTTTTGACGAAAATCTGTAATCTTCGCCATCTGATCTGCAGCATGTGCATAGTTTGCATGTGTATACACATTGAGTGTCACCCCTGCATCTGAATGCCCCATCAAATACTGCAAATCCTTAATATCCATACCGGCATTTGCATAATTTGTGCAAAACGTGTGTCGAAGCACATGCGGTGTAATATTAGGCAAAGGTCTGTCAGGATGAAGCTTCTTATATTTCTTCATTGCCCAACGCATCTCGTTCTCAACGTGAAGTGCAACCTTGGGATTGCCGTTCTTGTCAAGCATGATGAAACCCGTATACCCATCCACAACGACCTCTTTTTTGACTTTCGGACGCCTTGCAAGCATATTCTTTAAGGATTGATATATGCTGTCTGTCATCGGTAAAAATCTACATCCGCTGCTGATCTTGGTCTCCTCAACGTAATATTTCCCACCCCGTTCACGAACCAACTGATGATCCACACGGATTCTACGATTCTTAAAATCCAGATCCTTTTTCGTCAGTCCGCAAAACTCACTGACTCTCATACCGGTCTCAAGAAGAACGACAAACTCATCATAATATTTACAATATGTATTATCATTCTTGATGAAATCCATCCAAATTTCTAACTGCTCATCTGTGAGGGCGATTCTCTGTTCCGAATCATTTACTACTGCATCAGTCAACTTAAACGCAAACGGATTCTTTCTAACAGCGTCTTCATCGTATGCCATCTGGAATGCCGGTTTGATAACTCCCCGCACACTGGTAATGGTACTGTAACCTCTGCCGTCTTTCTGCAACTTCATGAACCACTGCTTTGCATCGGATACTTTGATAGTACTAATTTTTCGGTATCCGAACTCCTCTTTCTTAACCAGATTCAGAACAAACTGATAACCGACCTTTGTATTGTATCGTACCCCCTGTTTCAAACTAATATACTTTTCAATTAATTCAATCACAGTGATTTGTCCAGCTTCATAATCCAACCCATCATCAACTTGCTTTTGTATTTCCTTTTCTTTCTGACGAAGTTCCTGCAAAGTCGATGCATAAACGGTCTGCCTTTTGCCATGGAAATCGATATACCTATACTGATAAACAAAATCCTTTCTCTGGCTTTCTCCCGTTTTCAGAATACGCCCTTTTTTATCTTTACGTTTTTTATTATTCATGTTCGAACTCCTTTCATTGCAAAGGAGTCTCGATGTGATATTTAAATCATATCACATTGAAGACTCTTTTTCTACGAAAAACTACAGATGTTAAATGGAAAAAGCCTGTTCAATGTATTTGTCGAATAAACGTCTCTTGATTAGTCGTTTACGTCCTACCCAGAGAACGAAATTGCAATTCTTGTCATCGGTGATCTCACGCAACTTACCAGTGCCAATGCCAGAGTATGCAGCCGCTTCTTCTAACGTCAAGTTTGCCTTTTCCCAAATCGGAATCTCTTTCATATCCAAACCATCCTTTCATTTTTATTTTTCATATTGAATATGGAAGATTTTTATTTTTTCGTTTCAATAGGTTCCTTGCATATCTAAGAAGAAACTTCAAAAAATCTCTCCTACCCAGTACATATTGTACCGAATAGGAGAGATTTCACACAAACTCCCAGCGCTGTATCCTTTTTACTTTACACCCTCAACACATAGTCCATCGAAATCCATCCAGTTCCACTTTTCAGCTTTCCCCATCTGGACGCTCCCTGCCCGTCCGCTTCATCTACGATGGTAAATGTTCCCACTCCTGTATACTTTCCGGTCTTTGGATAATTCGTTCCGGGGCCTTTCCGGATATTCAGATCCGGGATCTTGACTCGAACAAGATATGGCTTAGATTCCTTTTCCTTCTCCGCTTCCTTCTCTTCTTCTTTCTCTTTTTTCCTCATCAAATTCTTCACCGCTTTTCGGAAACCGTCCATCGTATATCCCATATGTAATCCATTCCACAGATGCTCCGGATCTCCATGATTTGTCGCGATCCCTCTTGCATGTCCTTCTTTATGGCTTAAGATCACTCCCTCTCCCATCGGATCCAGCTCATACATCCGGCAAAGAATAGCAAACAGTTCCACTGCAGGCTCTGTCGAAGGAAGCACGGTTCCAGCTTTGGATAAATACAGATGCTTTCGGCTGCGGACACCCGACCGAATGGAGCATCACTCCTTTTACTTTGATCTTCCTGCCCGCTTTATAACAGGGATTCTCTTTCATCATTCTTTGTACAATCTTCACATTTCTCACCTCGATTCTCTTCTGAATACCTCCCGTATTCCGTTATTTCCTGGTTGCTCTATTCTTCCATCCTTCCGCCTAATGTGACTGCCTCAGCTTTTTATCCGGTTCTTTTTTCAGGACATCAATCACCTTCGTAATCGCTTCCGGCATCGGAAGTCCCATCAGTCCTGCATTTTCCACAATTGAAAGCAGTTCATTTGCAATAAATCCGATACAGACCGCATCTCGTACATAGTCTGTCCCAAGTAAAAGATCCAGTCTTGCTGCGATCAGAACGTAGAACAGCATCATACCTTTTCTGCATAATCCCTTAAATCCCGCTCTGCTCTCCAATGTTCCGTTCTCTGATTTAGGGCTTTTTCCAAACACTACCGGAAGAAGGAACCCTCCGGTTATCAAATCAATTGCCATGAAGAGTATTAATGTCTGTAACGCCAGATCCCAACCGCCAAAGGCTGCCGCAACAGCTCCGCCTGTCAGGCTGATAATGGTAAATATACGCTGTTTCATGTTATTTTCACTTCCTTTCCTTGAAATTTGGGTGCAAAAAAGGAACGACCGGTGGGTTAGCCGCTCCTTTTATGCTTCATTTTTTTCTCTCATAGTGATAGGCGTTACTTCTCGGTTATTTATTGAAATTCATCTGTCCCTTCTATTTTTATTCCCCATTCCTTCATCTGTCTAAGAAACGTATCTCTTTCCACTTCATATACTTGCGACTCTTCTGGTGCATCCGGTTCCTTGGTTTCTTTGAAATTTACCATAAAGCTGGAAAATGGATGCCATGCTGTATAGCCATATCCGCTTATTTTTTTCTTTTTCGTTTTCTTCAAGGCAAACAGAACACCTTCATCATAATATGGATAACATGCGGTGGTCTTTCCTCCTGTGGGACACACTCGTTTCATTTTCAACTCTTCCCATAAAAACCTCCTTTTAAATATCAGATACTTCATTGTACATCCGTCTTCATCCATAATCAACTCAGGCCAAGTTTGCCAAGTTATACAAAATGTTCCTATGATTAGCATACTCCACCCCACTATTGTTGCATCCCAATGGTTAAAGTCTGCGAGTTTCCCATCCCACGTAAGAAGAAAAAAAAATATTACTGAACACTCCCACCAAACTACATATCGTCTAACATCTTTACTACATTTAATAACCATCCTTTCCCATCCTTTCAAAACGCATTACTATGCATAATATCCCAACGATTTCATTTTCTGCAAGAAATGATCCTGGAGCATCTGTGTTCTGCTTCTTCTTTTTTTCACATTAGTATTAGCTTTTGCTTTGCTTTTTTCTTGCTTTTTTCTTGCTTTTTTGATTTATTTTTCTTATTCGTATTTGTTCTTGACATTGCTTCTGTTATACTAGAATAAATCAAACCATTTTCCAATCCAAACAATGCTTTCTCTACCAATGTAAAACCAGTTTTTCCCACATTAGCCGCATCCATACAGGTACCTATACTTATAAATGAACACGCTGCAGCCGTTACTCCATTAATAAGAGCATTTTTCTTACTTGCTCCATTATCCATGCTGAATATAAATGTCGATCCTCCCATTATAACCGCACCGGCCAGCGCACCTAACAGGGCCTTCTTACAAACCACACTAACTATAGTAGCAACCGCTATACCGGCTGCATCTTTCAAAGTAAATTTCTGTCCTACCACTTGCGCTGCCAAGAATGAAACTCCTACATTTACCAAAATATTAGCTGTCAGCCAAACACCTTCCGCCGCAAGTGCAAATTCTCCCTCTTTGTCTTGAAAGTTTACCGGATTATTATTACAGTATGCATACAGATTTTTCTCTGTCATCTCTCCCGGTTCTACAGTCAAAACTTTCACATCATCCGCATTCACAAATCTGCGCGTCTCCGGATCATAATACCGGCTGGATACATAATACAGGCTTACTTCCGCATCGTAATAATATCCTCTATACCTAAACGGGTTCTTTTCCGCCAGTCCATTCCCTGAGCCATCTGTTTTACTCAGCAGTTTTCCCCAAGTATCATACGTATAGGTTACTACCTCCGTTCCTGTACTGTCAATGAGTCCGGTGATATCTCCCTGGAGATTCTTCTGGTAGAAGTATCTCTCTCCTGCATATTCCATCGCAAAGAGATTTCCCTTGTCATCGTACAGGAAGTCCAGTCTGGTTCCGTCACTGCTTTTTTGTGCCAGGATGGCAGATCCGCTGGTGTAGAATTCCGTAGTGACGCCGTTCACCACTTTCTTCGTACGGATTCCGTCATTATCATAGCTGTTGGTCTGGGTCAGGTTGGTTCCTGTGATCTTCTTTAACCGTCTTCCCTGTTCCCATTCCATCGTCTTTCCGCGGTAGCTGAGCGGGTTGCCCATGGCATCGTAGGTATACCGGATGCATTCTTCCCCGTTTACGAGGACTCCGTATCCAAGCCCCGGCTTCTGCTGTTTTGCCGGATCCCCGTAGACAAACTCCGTCTTGTTTCCTTTGCCGTCTGCACGGTAGAGGTAGGATTTCACACGGTTCTTATCCTCATAGGCTGTACGGATCCGAAATCCGTCAGAAGCATCCTCTCCCAGAAGCCTTCCGATGAAGTCATACTGGTAGCCGGTCACCTTATCTCCCCTGTGGTCTTCATGGCGGACTACATTTCCATAATGATCGTAGGTATTCGTGAAGAGTTTCTCTTCCGTCCCATCCGCTTTCACCAGGTACTGGGCGATCAGCTGCTCTTTGGAATCATATTCATTTCGGATGGCTTCTCCTGTCGCGAAGGTCATGCGGTCTGTCAGGCCGTTCTTATTCCGGTAAGCCGTCTGCTCCAGCACATTGCTTCCGACTGCCACGGAAGTCTGGTTGCCGTAAGCATCATAGCCATAGTGAAAGGTCACTCCGTTTCTCGTAATGGATGTAAGCCTGTCCTTCTCATACGCATAGTCCACGCTTACATCCTGTCCGCCGACCGTTCTGCTCACTTTCGTCAGCTTGTCCGTGTTGGCATCGTAAGTGTAATTGGTGGCATTGCCTCTGACATCCGTCACCTTGGCCAGAAGGCGGTTCTTGGCATCGTACGTATAGCTGGTCTTATTTCCCCTGGAATCGGTAACGCTCTTGACCTGTCTTCCGTCGGATGTGTATTCCATAGAAGACTCCATACGGTCACTGCATTCTTCAAGGATAGCATTTCGAAAGAACACGGGCAGTCACGCCGGATCTTTCTTCGAGTGTGCAGGGGAAAAAACGCAGGCGTATCGGGCTACGCTGAGGCTTTTTTCCCTGTGCAATCGGAGAAAGAGACCAGTGACTGGCTGCGTTCTTTCGTAAACACTATCCCGTGATCCACCACTTATTATCCTGCACTTTGGTATGGGCAGTCAGGATGATGTCCGCGTTGTAAGTGTAGGAATCGTTCATGACATCCAGTGCCGTATTCCCGTCCTTGCAGACGTTGGCGTAGCCGGTTCCCATATCCGGTTCGGTTTCATCAAACCAGAAAAAAGCAGTTTCCACTTCTAGCTGACTTCTACGATAAAAACATAGGGATGCATTGTCGTCGAAAAACAGCTGATTTACCTAATCGTCATACAGCAAGTACATGTTAATTGCACTGTAGGTCTTCTTCGTTAAGGAGTTCTGGTCATCAATACTGAATTCGCTTTTCATAGACTGTCCTTCGTTGACATTCGGATTGCAGACAAACTCATAATAAGCTAATCGGTATATATACCATCCCCCGATTCATTCCATACTGTTTACAATATTGATAAAAACTTTGAGGAACAATATTTAATGAAAATGTATTGCATCCCAAAACATCACCTGTTAACACCTCTCCCGTTGAATACACACTATTCAAATCTTTTAAATATTTTCTATTAATAGTAATTTGTTCTTCTCCCTTAGGTATACGGATAATCTTTCTCCCACAAATACTGCAAGTCCCTTTTTTCCACCCACTAATCGCTTCAATAGGTAATTTTTCATTAAATACAAGCTGATAAAGATCTTCAATATTTTGACAGGTATTATACTTTTTGACTGTCCAGAATTCTAATCCGTTCCATTTATCCTGCAACATTTTTCTTGCTTTATCCGAACAAAATATAATATCGTCCATAGCATTTGGTCCACTAAAAAACTGCCTGGTTCCCCATTTTACCGCTTTTGTTGCGGATAAACATTTTACCTGTTCTGCATGTCTATAATGGCTCCCTATAATTGGAATTTTAACCCTACACGTCTCTCTAAACGACTCTTCATCATATACCCACTGTACTTTATTACTTTTATTGTAAACAAATAACCATTCTGACTCTTCTATCTCTTTCTCAGAATATTCAATCGAACGTGTTCCTTCACTGGCATAATTCGGGAATTGCCATTTGAATTTGCGATATGTATCATCATCACCATACAAATCAAATACACACATATCCTCTGTAATTTTTTCCATTCTATCGTTTAAGCTTATGGTAGTATGCGTTTCATATGGAACTTCATTTTTATTCAAAAATTCTATAAGCCGTTTTTTACTTTCTAAATAAAAATGATATTTCTTTTTCATTCGAATCTCCCTTCCGCTCCTTTTACTTCAATTTGACTTTTAATATCATGACCATCAGTTGCATCCCATCAATAAATAATTTCTTTTACTATTCCGGAATATTTATAGTACGTTACATCCAGACATCCTTTTTGTGTATATTTCATTAATTCATCTCCCGAACAAATAGTTCTTACTGTGATAATTTTTTTACCTTTTCCATACAATTCAATAGTTGTTGCTAACCATTTGTACTTTCCATAATGCCGAATATCTCCGTATTTGTATCGAGGAGTCGGTAACCAAAATGTAAAAATCCCATCTATATTTTTTACCCTCTTATAATGCATTCTCGCTTTCTTTGGTCCAACAAGTAAATCAATTAGGAATCGTATCACAGACCATAAATTTTGTATGACAAAAACCCCCAATACCAGACTGACTCCCCACTCCAGCACCTTGGCTGCTACCATCACTAAAGGCAAGCATACAAGAAGTACTATACAATTCCTCAAAATATAGATTTCACCAAAAGTAAATCTAGTTTTTTTCATAAAACTCTTTATTCCTCCCTGCCAGTCCTTTTCCAGAACCGTCTCTCTTTCTCAGCAGTTTTCCCCAGGTATCATACGTATAGGTTACTACCTCCGTTCCTGTACTGTCAATGAGTCTGGTGATATCTCCCTGGCACTAATGATAACTATATGCTGTTTCATGTTGTTTTCACTTCATTTTCTTGAAATTTGAGTGCAAAAAAGGAACGACCGGCAAATAACAATGTCCTTAAAATCACATCGAATATAAAAGTCGTTCCTTTTTTACAACAATTAATGAGTATCAAGAATTTCTTTTATTTTTCCACTTTTCCAGCTTTATCTTTAAAGCATGTTCACAATATCTGCAATATATTATAACTAACCCCAAAATTATAATTGCTATTTCACCCATAGCTATAATAAGCACCGTGCTATCCGAAAAAACATCTGAAAGAACTACAATTGAATATACAAACATAAAAAGATATTCTACTAATGTATCTCTGCAAATTCCGGCTCATCTGACCACGCATTCCGCTAAGAGCTGATCAGTCTTTCCGGATGTAACTGAACGCGTTTCCGCTTCAGCTGATCAATAAGTTTTCAACGTGTTAT
>NZ_JBQHUC010000031.1:0-37486 GCF_052065395.1 Bariatricus sp. HCP28S3_F11
CCAGTAGTTGCCGAATAAGCCTGTCGGTTAAGTTCAAAATCAACCTTTTTGCACTAGATAGGGGTAGTTTGCGCTTTTTTGGCTATTCTGAAGGTTTTGTTTCATAGTAAATCTTCTGTACTCTTATTCTTTATTCCCGTCAAATCGACTTTAGGCTCATCTGCTATTTGCTTGACAAGCTTTCCCTGTAATGCTGAAAACAATATACTTCCCTTTAACTGTTCTGGAGTCATTCAATAGCACCTCCCGGGAGTAAAGCTTCCAATTCAACAAGGATCTTATCAATTTCTGCATTTAGTGTTGATCTTTTCTCTTGGTAATTTCTGATAGTATCAAGAGGATCTAACACTTCTTCTTCCTCATGAGGATACCCGCAAAGATCAATATTACAGCCTTGATCCTTTAAGAGATATTCTCTTGTGAAACACTTCGCTTTCGGGCCATCCTCAAGTTCTATATTTTTTCTATCATTCCACCAAGTAATACAATCATCAAAGTGCTTTAACTCCATCGGTTTTGTTTTAGAAAAATGCTTTCTATCTGAAGGTATATCGACTCTATAAAACCACACATCACCCTCAGGTTTTGCATTATCAAAAAACAGAAGATTTGTCGATATACCTGTATACGGACTAAAAACAGAACCAGGAAGTCTCACAACTGTATGCAAATTAAACTCCGTTAATAGTTTCGTTTTGATTGCTACCTTTGCACTGTCAAGACCAAAAAGGAATCCATCTGGCACAACCACAGCAGCTCTACCATTCTTCTTCAAGCGATACATGATAACAGACATAAAAAGATCAGCAGTTTCAGAAGATGCAAGATCATCTGGGAAGAAACCCTGAATGGATTTATCCTCATGTCCACCATACGGAGGATTCATCAAGATAACATCAAACCTATCATCATCCGTATAATCCAAGAGATTATGCTTCAATGAGTTCATGTGATAAATGTTCGGTACTTCAATATCATGCAAAAGCATATTGGTAACACAAAGAAGATACGGAAACGGCTTCTTCTCGATGCCAAAGATACTATCATCAAACTGCTTCTGTGCAGCTGTATCCTTAACCTGCTTCTGTAACTGACCAAGCCATGATGTGATAAAGCCTCCAGTACCGCAGGCAAAGTCAGCCATCTTTTCGCCCAGTTTAGGTTTGATCATAAGTGCCATAAAGTCTGTTACGGCACGAGGAGTATAGAACTCACCGGAAGATCCGGCAGACTGCAAATCACGAAGGATTTCTTCATAAACAAAACCAAACGCATGACTCTCCTTCACATCATCAAATTCGATTTCATCAATAATATCAATAACCTGACGGAGATATACACCGTCCTTCATATAGTTATTGGCATCCTCGAAGGTTGACTTTACGATAGCCTTCTTTACAGGTGTGTCTGGTGTTACTGGCAATTCCTTTAATGTCGGGAAAAGCGTATTGTTTACAAAGTTCAGCAGTTTTTCTCCGGTCATAGCGTGACCATTATCATCTGCCTGCGCCCAGTTACGCCATCTGCATTCATCGGGGATGATGGATGTATAGTTATCCTCGTTCAGTTCCCAATCATCTTCCTTGGCATCATATACCTTCAGAAAGAGCATCCACACCATCTGCTCAATACGCTGCGCATCACCGTTAATACCTGCGTCCATACGCATGATGTCTCTGATTCTTTTGATAAAACCTGACTGCATCGCCATCTTATCCTACCTCGATTCCATAAATATTTTCTTCAAGCTCTCTTACAGCCTGTTCATACTGAACCTTGCCACCAAAGAGCTTCACTATCTTTGCGGGCTTTCCGTAGCTTGCAAAATCAGCCAGGGAAAGAACCTTGATGTCTTCAACCTCTGTAATACCCTGATTCATATACTTATCCAAAAGGATTTCAAGCACCGCACGTGCATCCCCGGAGTATTTAGAGAAGAAGTCTCTCTTCTTTACATTGTTGGCTCTTTCTGCCCTTGTAAGAGGCTTCTGCCCGTATGCAACATAACAGATAAAGTCAAAGTCATCCACATCTGCCATATTCTGATCCTTCTTCAAGGCTTCAAGGTCAATACCCATTTCCGCAAGGGCTTTTCGTATCTCTTCCTTCTTGTCGGATGCCTTCCATTTACGGATAAAGTCTGATAGGGAAGCGAACTCACCCTTGATATTTGTTCTTGTATAATCAATGATGTCTTCCTGCCGGAGCAGTCTTCCGTTTGCATCATACACGGATACCGTTTTATTGATAATCTTTACCTGACATCCATCTTTATCAACGATAGGCACACCCAGCTTTTCAACTGGCTCTATCGGCTGATCCGGATCGTAAGGTGGCTTCGGAGGATGAGGTTCCGTACCACCATGATGGAAATGTTCATCCTGCTCGATCGGTCCATCCCATTCAGGATCCGCAAAGAGCTTTGTCACGCCACGGAAGTCCATAACAGCAAAGTGTGTTTTTCCTTCCTTTTCACGGATACGGGTTCCACGACCGATAATCTGCTTAAATGTGGTCATGCTCTCGATATACTTATCCAGCACGATGAACTTTGTCATCTTGCAGTCTGCCCCAGTTGAAAGCAGCTCAGATGTTGTCGCAATGACCGGATACTCCGATGATACCGATATAAAGTAGTCCAGCTTACTCTTTCCATAAGTATCAGATCCTGTGATGCGAACCACATAATCAGGATTCTTTTCAACCATATCGTTATTAAGATTTACAAGCGCAATACGCATACGCTCCGCAGCATCTTCGGTCGCACAGAATACTATGGTCTTTTGCATCCTGTCAGTAGCCTTCAGATACTCTGTTATCTCGTTAGCAACCTCATTGATACGGTCTTCAAGGATTACACCGTTCGGATAATCGAAATCACGGTTATTATAGATACGATCCGGTATCTCGTTTCCATACAAATCAGTCTGTCCCTTGTATGGTCTCCACCCATCACTGATATCCAGGGTGACATTGATAACCTTAAAAGGCGCAAGGAATCCGTCCTCTATACCCTGCTTCAGACTGTATGTATAAACGGGATCACCGAAGTAATCAATGTTCGATACGGTTTCGCTTTCCTTCGGAGTCGCTGTCATACCGATCTGTGTTGCCGTGCTGAAGTATTCAAGGACTTTACGCCAGTTGCTGTCTTCCTTGGCACTTCCTCGGTGGCACTCATCCACGATAATAAGGTCAAAGTATCCTGCCGGAATCTGACGGAAGTGTTCTTCATCGTTCTGACCTACCATCTGATGATAAAGGGCAAAATTAACCTCGTGAGAGCCTATATTGTTAAGACATTCTTTGTCTGAAAAATCAACTTTATAAATAGTCTTTTCAAGTGGAGCAAAGTCCTGGAGAATACTCTGGTCTACGAGGATATTTCTATCTGCAAGGTACAGTATTCTATTCTTTAAGCCAGCTTTAAGAAGCCTATACACTATCTGAAAAGCTGTATATGTTTTACCGGTTCCAGTAGCCATCACAAGAAGAAGTCTCTGCTGTCCTTTCGCAATAGCCTCCACCGTTCTGTTTACTGCATTACGCTGATAATATCGAGGTGGATAAGTAGACTGTGAAGAATAGTAAGGCTGCCCTACTATTTTCTTTTCCATTTCCGTGATACCATTACCACCATTAAGCTCTGCATAATATCTTGCTATCAGCTGTTCCTGGCTTGGAAACTTATCAATCTCAATCAAAGCCTCAGTTCCGGTCAAAAAATCATGCTCATAAAAGGCATCACCATTTGATGAATACGCAAAAGGTAAATCCATCATCTGAGCATAGGTCATAGCTTGTTGCAGACCGTATGATACTGTATGATTATTGTCTTTGGCTTCCACAACAGCGATTGGCTTGCCACTATTTAGGTATAATAAATAATCCGCATACTTTGACTTACTGCGGGCAACCATATTACCTTTAATGTTTATCCGACCATCCGTTATCTTGGTCTCCATTGTGATATGACCAGACCATCCAGGTTGTATTGCCGGTGTTATATAATTAAGCTTTATATCTTCTTCGGACATCTGTTTTTTGCTTAATATAGGCATACAGACACCCCCTTAATATGTATTAGTTTATACATCATTCTTTTTATCTGTCTTGAATTTAATGTTGCATTTTACTAAAAAAAATGTCATTAGGTGTATTATGATTGAGTAACTTCAAATGTTTTTCTTCCGTAAGACCATTTCTGTTTGATACTTTAACTCTCTCTGTCACTCCTGTATCAAGATGTGTTAATAAATATTCTCTTATCTCAACTTCCCTATAAACATATTCTATATCTACCACCCCCTCGGAATATAAAATATTACTCTTCATCTAACTTATCCAATTTTTCCTGTAACTCAGCGATTGTACTTTTTAATCGAGCTTTCTGTAAAGCCTTCTCTGTTCTATCACATAAAGCCTTAGGAAAAGTCTTTTCCCATTCATGATATTCCCTCAGAATAGTTTCTTTTTCTTCTTCAGTAGCATTTTCCATACGAGTTCTTACAGTTTCTCTTTCCTCATACCATTCCTTCAGGTATTCATTCATAGTACCAGTAATCCCATTACCAAATTGTAATGAATACTTAGCACCATCCTTCCTTACTTCTAATTCGTAAAGTTCTTCCATCTCAAAAAACGCAAACATAGCACCAATGTAATTTGATACAACTGGGTCCATCAAGGCAATGGTTTCAACCCCAAGTACATACGCAAACTGCTTTAACATATCAAACTTAGGTTTTCTCGCTCCATTCTCATATTTCTGTATTCTGTCAGCAGTCAATCCCATAGCCTGACCTAATTCTGCCTGTGACATACCTTTTTCTATTCTTATCGCACGGATTCTACGACCAATACGAAATTTTTTTGAAGGTGTCTAACCTAAAATACTTATTTGCCAAATCCATATGTATCAACAACCATCTACCTTCCATGATAGCTATTTGTCCATTCCATGTCTTTTTTTTGTTTCTTCTGCGTTTCTCTTAATCATTCTATCAACATCACGCATAACTCTTGCTTCTTTGTTGCATGTAAAATATGCAATAATTCCTACAATAATAACAATCAATAAAAATGCTCCCATAATTTGATCCTCCTACTTTTTATTTTCTTTTGATGGTTTAATAATATCATGTTATGTGTCCATGTTTCAAGACAGTTAAATGTAAAATCATTTGATAACAGCTTTATCAATTACCACCTCTTGCTTATCTCCAATTCTATATTCCGAAACAAATTTACGATCACTGTTCCACTTGTCTACAGCTTGGCTATAATTATCTTGTGTTTTATGTCTTGCAATATTAATTGTATATTCAGCTCGAGGAGAACACACTGCACGGAGTTTTAGTGCATGCGGTCCGCTTATTCAGTGCATGTTTTCCGGAAGGCAGATCAACCCTTTGATCTGCTTAATTACCCTAATTCATGCTAGCAAAATCATGTCAATGGGGCATTTATGCCGCCAAAGGCCTTTCCATTGACATGATTTTGCCAGTATGAAACAGATTATCCGGTTCTGCTCAACAGGCCGGAAAGCTTGCTCACAATCGCCGTGCAGTGTGCACTAAGTCGTCGGAATATACATTAATGTCAATAATTGATAAAATTTCATGTATGCTTAATCAAAGCTGTATCGTTACGCTGGATAAAATAAGAACTGTTCGCAGCAAAGAAATCATACTGGTCAATCAAGCGTTCCGGAAAAGTACATACAAATAGTAGTGCCTATAAATGTGCTTCTGTAAGACGGTTTATCCGTTCTATTTCATGAACGGGTAAACCGTTATCCTTTGATATCGCATACCTAAACTGGTTGTGTGGTATCTTCAAACTTCGCTAAGTATAATAGAATCATAAATAAATTTTATTTTACATAGACGCAACGAAATGGCTCTCGTCCATGGATTTCCTGAATGCACAAAAGTAGTCTTTGCGAAAAAACAGTAAGGAGTCAGGCATATAGTTGTTATTAATCTTTTTGAAAGCAACTAAAGCATCCGAATAAACGGACAAAATCGAGATTTCTGGGATAAGATACGGATCCCGGCCCAAATAACCACTGTATCTCATAAATGAAACCCAGAAAAAAATGGAACAAAACATCGTGCATAAGATGTCTAAACGAGTGCCCTGGTCGTGCATAAGACCTCTCTAGTAAGAGATCAAAAAAGAGTGTGTATTTGCTTAGTATTGACGTTCGAAAGACGAATACAAAGCGACTATTTAGTTTTAACAAGGAACAACGCCTGAACGGAAAGGAGTATGTCACATGGGGCATAAGAAAAAGACTTCAGATAGTCGTAATTTGCACAAACAAGCTTACGATTGCCTAAAGAAAATGCAACATTTTGGAGATAGTAAAAAGGACGATATCAGCTTTTTTAAAATGCTTAACCACTTTCGTAATGCATTCTGCCTGTTCTGGTCTAAAAATGATAGGTGTATGTTTTATTACATCTGTATTGCTCAAATTTTCATTATTTGTGCAAATAACATACTACTATTCAAAGTCAGCATATGTAAAACTTCTTGTTTTTATATTCTGAAACAATACATTATTTTCATCTATATCTACAGTATACCACGAAGAAATAAAACCGTCATTCATTATCACATCTCTATGTTGACGAAAATACGCATAAAACTGCATTTAACATAAAATTATTCATGTCTTGACTTTATCCGCTTATCAACACTCATCAATTACTTCTTGGGATAGATCATAGGAATATTGATAAACGATCATATTATCCTTTATTTCAATATATACACTGTGTGCTTCTTGCAATAAAGTATTCCATATATCAACCCATTCAGGTGGTGTAGAATCCAAAAACCACATTTTTTCAAAGGCAAATTCGATAGTGCCCCATAGATCATCCTCTTTGCGCTCAGTTTTTATATTCATACTCATATGTTCTGCAATCTTCAATGCAGCCTTTTGTAAAAATGTAAACTCAACAATTTTCTTAGAATCAGGAATCTTCTTATGTTTCTTCATCTGTGCTTCCGCTTTACGAATGATTTCTTTTACCTCTGCTTCATGCTGTTTTTTTTCTTCCAATTTTTCTTCTTCTGTCATTTTTGCTTTTTCAGCTTCCAGTTCCCTTTTTATTTCTTCATCTTCACGTTTTGCAATATCAAAAAATCTCTTTTCAATCAACATATTCTCCACCTACCCATAAAAAAAAGAAACAGTCAACATTTTCGTTACAACTGTTTCCCTTTTTTCTGAAGACCTCGGAGCATAGCCATTACTACCGCTTGTTCTTTTTCATCAAGACCATCCCAAATCTTTAAGACCTCTTGTTGTGACTCAGATAAATTTACCGGAACGTCCATTCCTGCAAAGAACTGAGCCATTGTTACTCCCAGTGCATCACATATTTTTTCCACAGTAGGCATTGTTGGTAGACTTTCTTTAGCAATGATTTTTCCAATCGAAGATTGAGATATACCAGTCAGCTGTGACAGCCGATATTTACTCATATCACGTTTTTTGCACAAAGCTACAATATTGTCTGCAATATAATCCTCTGTACGCAAGTAAATACACCTCTCTTCCGATAGTAGTTACCTTAATTGTACCTACAAATCGGCAAAAATATTAGAGATGTATCTTGCAAGTATTTACTAAGGGAAACAGAAGTATTTTTTCAAAAAAAATAGCACTATATGATATTGTACTCCATTGCTGTCAATCCACTGTCTAAGCGCTCATATTCTCTTTGTACCTTCTCAATTTTATCATATAATTCTAGTACTGTCGAACCCTTTATCATTTTATTTAAATGTCAAACTCCTTAGATTTCAATACTCTGGCAAGCCAATGAAAATCTCTGATAAAAGATAATAAATATATGTATACTGCAACCTATGAGTACCGTATACATATAATCCAATTGAAGTTTTCTTTAGATACTGATAATATAGAAGATATAAAAGCGAACCAAATATTTTATACTACATAGTATTTTTCATCTTCCAAAAATAAGAGGAGGTAACCAATGAAAAAACTAATTTTTTGTAATCTGGATTTATTGAAGTCAAATCTTGATCCTGCAGATTATCAAGACTTGGATTTATCCAATTTTAATTTTGAGCGCATGAGGAAAAAACGTGACAAATTTATGGAAAAGTTCAAACAGCTTTCAGAAGATACGGATAATACCATCTATTTCTATAGCAGAAAGACTGATGTTTTAACTAATTATGAAAAAGCATTTCGTGAACATGGATATACTAATTTCCACTTTCGTGATAGAAGTGCTTTAAAAGATTTTGTATCGTTAAACAAAAATAGAAATAATTATTTTGTATTTATCGGCGGAAAAAATACGGATTTCCAATTAGCAGTTAATACACGTTCACTCTACATTGTTCCGACTTGGTTACCGTTAGAAGATAAGCCACAAAAATACGGCGTACATGTAGATACTGTAAAACAATTATATAAATTCATTCTTACACTGAATAATCAAAACGTATGGTACTCCAAACTTACTGTAGATGATAAAACAACTTGCTATTCTCTCATGGATGCAAGGTATGGTTACTATGCTAAAACACCTGAAGAAAAGGAAATGATGCAGCACTTTCAAGAATTATTGAAAGAAGGTAAAAGCAGGAATTACTATAAAATTCTTTTATATCACTTCTTAGCAGGTATGACAAATTCAACAGAATTTGATGACATTGAATTATTCGGCATGGTTCCATCTTCAAATTGCGAAGTTAATGAAGATTTATATTCTTTTATGACTTCAATAAGGTGTTTAAAAGGAAAACGCCTTCCTAAAAATTATGCTGTAACGGTACCAAGAAGAGAAACCAATTTGTTAATTCGGCATACAGCCAAGAATCAGGCACACATCAATCGAACTTCTCAACAACGTGCAATGTTAGGTGGAAATGATGAATTTGTTACTCTTTGTATTAATCCCGATTACAAAAAGAGGATTGATAAATTAAGAGACGAAGGCCGATTCAATGTGTGCATATTTGATGATTATATGACACATGGAAACACCTTTAATTCTGTTAGATGTTTATTAGAATCTCTTGGAGCAAACAAAATTATTTTTATTTCCATGGGTGTGTTTAAAAGACCATTTCAAAAAAAAGAATATAACATTACTGGCTCAGTATATGGAAAGAATTACTCTTACCAACTAACAGGAAGTTCTACTTTAGTTGATTTTAGAGTAAATGATAATGCAAAACAGGAAGTATCTGATTTATATGATATTTTCAATTCATAATGAATAGAGGAATTACTTGTGACTAGATATATTATTGCCTTGACTGAACTTGGGCTAAAAAATAATAATTTAATATCGCTTTTAAGAGAACATTCTTCTGATATCGTGGATATGTTTGAAAATAGAAGTCAAAGTTTATTTGAAAAGCACCTGGACTTGATGCCGTTCTATGACATATTTTCAGATTCATCAGCAGTGGATTTAGCTTTATCTAAGGCAGATGATATTCTTACTCGTAATAAAGAACTTGGAATTAAAACAACTTACTTAACAGCTTCATCATATCCGAAAGAGTTGGCTTTAATAAGTAATCCTCCAGCCATTTTATATTACAAAGGAGCTGAGTTTTCCGATATCCCCTCAAAAGCAATTGCTTGTGTTGGAACCCGAAAACCCACAAGAATTTCATATAACGCTGTAAACTATTTAGTTCCTCAATGGGTACATGAAGACTGTTCAATCATTTCAGGGCTTGCTTGTGGTGTAGATAAATTATCACATCAGGCTTGTATTTCCGCTGGCGGTAAGACTATTGCTGTTTTGGCACATGGTCTTGATACAATTTATCCAAAAGAGAATTCAGCACTGGCAGAAAGAATTCTGGAATCAGGTGGTATTTTAATGTCAGAATATGCAACAGGAACTAAGCCTGATAGATTTAGATTTGTAAACAGAAATCGCTTGATTGTAGGATTATCAAAAGTCGTTGTGATTTATGAATGTGACGAAAAAGGCGGAACCATGCATAACGTTGAACATGCAGGAAGACAAAAAAAGCCTATTTTCTGCCCCGCAATCGGAGAGGTAGTAGAAGATATTCAAACAGGGACAAAAAAATTAATAGACGAAGGTACTGCTTCCGTTATACAACAAGGTCGTGATATAGCTGGTGTTCTGGATGCTCTTGGTTCTCAAATAACCAAGCCACGATTAAATAATACAGCAATTAAGCTTAATTACTTACATGCAGTTCTTTCAATTTTGAATGACCCTGTTGTTCTGGAAGCCACATTAAAAACACTGAATATTAATATTCCTGCTACACAAGATGTTTACACAACTCTTGTCCACATGGTAAATGACAACTCACTAGACATAGACAAGATACTTAATCTACTGGTAGAAAATAATATTGCCAGCGTCAACAAAACTTTAATACTCAATGACTAGTAGTTTCTAAACACAAGAAGGATGCCCTATTTTAGGGCTCCCTCTTGCTTATCTTTGCTCCCAAATATTTTTCCACCCTCCAGCGAAGATAAGAATATGTATTCCATATATTTGCCCCTAAAGGATATTCCTTTCTATAAACAAATACCGTTTGGTATTCAATAGAATGTAATCTACACCATTCATGTATATCCTTCATATACATCCTGTCTATTCCATTGCTTAACTGTTCCATATACCATATATCCTTATCTGTCATTAATTCCATTATGAACAGTACATTATAGTATTGAATGACACCTACTTTCTTTCGTTCCTCCATTAACCTTTTACACATTAATCTATACTTAATGTTCATGACGTATTTCTTCTCCTCTCCTACGTATCCATTCTAATCGTTATAAACGTCATATATATAATTATAATATAGTACATATAAAGGCCTGGAGCATATCAGCCGCTTCCTTTCCCCGGACTTCACCTACGATAATTCTGTCCGGCCTCATTCTGAGCGCCGTTCGAATCAGATCACGGATACTAATCTCCCCGGTTCCTTCCACATTTGCGTTTCGTGCTTCCAACCGCACAAGATTGGGAAGTTCCGTGATCTGCAGCTCTGCATTATCCTCGATCGTAATGATTCGTTCCGTCTCGGGAATATAGTCCGACAACACATTCAAAAATGTCGTTTTCCCGGAACCGGTTCCGCCGCTGATAAAAATGTTATATCCTGCTCTCACCAGACGAACCAGAAATTCTGCCGCTTCCTCACTGATGGATTCATACTCCAGAAGCTGCTCCATCGTAATTCTGTGTTTTGGGAACTTTCGGATCGTCACAATCGGCCCATTGATAGCGGCAGGCGGCAACACGACATTGACTCGCGAGCCGTCATTAAGCCTGGCATCCACAATCGGGGATGCTTCATTGACAATCCGGTTGCATTCCGCCACCATTTGCTGGACCACATCTTCCAGCTTACCTCTGGACAGAAATTTCTTATCGGACAGGAAGATCTGTCCTTCCCGCTCAATAAAAATATTCTCTGTTCCATTGATCATGATCTCTGTAATCGACTCATCCTCGATCAGTTCCTGCAGAATATCCAGCTTACGGAACGCATTAAAAAGTTCCTTCCCAAGCGTCGCCTTTTCTTTGAGCGGAATGAATTGTTTTTTTGAACTTTCTTCCAAAACACTATGGATGATCTCAAGCAGTTCTTCATCTGACGGTTCCCTCATAAAATCCATTCTGGAGAGGACCTTTTCATGAAGTTGTTCTGCTCTTAACATACATGTGCCCCTTTCCGGACTTTATTTCCAATTCACCGGCCGCCTCTTTCACGGCCTGCCGCATCGTTTTGTCCATATCCACATAAATCGTATGCATTTCCAGCTCCTGAAGACGAAGCGCCTTCAAAATATAGCTGTACTGCTCCATCTTTGTCCTGGCATAGACATCATTTGCAAACGGAAACAAAATCCAGTCACACAGTTTTAAAATCTCAAAAATATCTCCTACGGCGTTTCCCAGATCCAGGATCACCGTATCGTAAATACTCTCTCCGGTCAGTTTTTGAAGAAGAACCTCCCACTCCCGGATACTCACTTCTCTCAGATCGGTCCACACCTTCATCGGTGGTATATAGTCCAGATTTCCCATCTGTCGGATCATGGATGCAATCCTTACACCGATATCATCCTTTTCCTGTTTTGCATAATACAGTAGATGAGAAAGGTTCTGAACATCACCATCCTGAAAATATCCCCCGATCCCTGCATATGCCTCCAGATTCAGATACAGTACATTCTCCTGTTCAGCAAGTACTTTGCCAAGCTTCAGTGCAAATGTTGTCTTACCGACCCGGTGAACCGGCGAATACACTCCCAGAACACGGCCTTTTCCGTAATATCCCGCCGGAATGTCCATCTTCTGAAAAGCCTGCATGATCTCTGCGGTCAGCTTGTCCACAGACTGGTATTTCCTGAGCTCCTGCTCCTCTTCCCCCAGATCCGCACACTTTGTTCTTGTAAGCACAATTCTTCTGCCGCCAAATACCCGCTTTCTCAATTCATATGGAATCTCATCGCTGATCAAAAGCGCCTGAACTTCTCCTATTTCCAGCAGATTTTCCAACATATCAAGAGATGAGCAGATCCGCACTCCTGCTGTCACCTCCCGCTTCAAAAGCAGTGCTTCGGCAAGCCTTTTCACATATGCTTCCTCTGAATCACAGATTACTATTTCTCTACTGATTCCTGATTACGCTCCTTTCCGATACTGATACCAGCATCTTTTATTAAAAAATAACTTTGAAACTTACGCCGAAATGGCATGTTGAGGAATGCCTCTGCATTCCTTTGATGCGAGTGCCTGCAAGACAGACACTGCATAAAATGATTTTTTGATTGTTGTAACTCTCTTGTGAGGTGTATTATATCCCCGCCCACTTTTCTTGTCCAGTAATTTCGGAAAATTAAAATGCTTTTGTACAACACTTACATAATTTGATAAAACATAATGCCATACAGCAGACAAACCCCAGGAATTCCAAGGGTTCCGGATGTCAAAAACGAAATTAGATTTATCCCTACAGAAACCGGAATATTTCTATAGTCCAGAAATTGATTGACTCCAAAAATAACTACCAGTCCCAAAATCGCCCTTAAAATAAAACGAATCAAAATTGATGATTTTCTTTTTTCCATTCTTTTATCTCCTCACTCCCGACTCGAGCCAGGGCATTTCCACTTCAAACAGAATCTGTCCCTCAATTGAATATATACCATCTCCCATTGTTTTATTACCTGAACTTCCAGAAAAACACGAAAAAAAAGACACAACACATACTTCAAAGTGTTATGTCTTTCTGAAATATCCATTTACAATTCAATTTCAATCTTTCGCCCGGTCCTGTGATATTGATGATACCGCACCCCCGCACTGTCAAACATCCTCTTAGATGCCATCACAGAAGAAGTATCCGCATACTTATCGCAGTCATAAATAACTTCTTTTATTCCGCTCTGTATGATAGCCTTGGCACATTCATTGCATGGGAACAGCGACACATATAATTTTGCCCCTTCCAGACTTCCTCCGCTGTAATTCAGGATCGCATTCAATTCACTGTGTACCGTATATACATACTTTGTTTCCAGCGGATCCCCGTCTCTCTCCCACGGGAACTCATCGTCCGAGCATCCCCGCGGCAGTCCGTTATACCCCATTGAAAGAATCTTATTATCCGCACTTACGATACAACATCCAACCTGAGTATTCGGATCCTTGGATCTTCTCCCTGATAACATGGCAACTCCCATGAAATACTCGTCCCAGGAAATATAATCATTTCTCTTTCCACTCATTTTTCTCACCTACTTCGTACCAAAAATACGGTCTCCTGCATCCCCAAGTCCCGGTACAATATATCCGTGATCATTCAGGCACTCATCCAGCGCTCCCACATAAAGATCCACATCCGGGTGATCTTTCTGCATTCTCTCAATTCCTTCCGGCGCTGCGATGATGCACATAAAGCGGATATTCTTTACCCCTTTTTCTTTCAGCATCCGGATCGCCGCAGAGCTGGATCCTCCCGTCGCAAGCATCGGATCCACAACAAACGTCTCTCGTTCTTCGCAATCGGCCGGCAGCTTACAATAATATTCTACCGGTTCCAGCGTCTCCGGATCCCTATAAAGCCCGATATGGCCTACCTTCGCAGCCGGGATCATCGTCAGCATCCCTTCTACCATGCCAAGTCCAGCTCTTAAGATCGGAACCACTGCCAGCTTCTTCCCCGCCAGACACTTCCCGGTCGTCTTGCAGATCGGCGTCTCAATTTCAACTTCTTTCAGCTTCAGATCCCTCGTTGCCTCATAACACATCAGCATGGCAATCTCACTTACCATGGCCCGGAAATCCTTCGACCCGAGTTCCTTCTGACGAATATGGCTGATCTTATGCTGGATCAGCGGGTGATCCATTACGTATACGTTTGACATTTGTTCTTTGCCTCCTTATTTAATCGCTCCGCAAGTTTTACAACATTTTCCTGTATCAATTTATACATCTCTTCATACTGCTCCTCGGTCTGCCCGTAAACAGATGCGATCTCCTGCATATTTCCCACATATTCCCCCAGAGTATAGACATCTCCCGCATCCGGATATTCACTCAGGATCTTCTGCTTCTGACTCTCCTGCATGGTAAGAACCAGCGTGTCCTCGCCGAGAATCTTTTCGTCCAGCGCACTGGTCTCAAATCTTTCCAGCACAATATCATGCGCTTTGAGCAGCTCTTCCGCCCGCGGATTCAACGGCTCCGGGAACAAAACGATCATCCCTCTCGAAAGGATCTGATATTCCTGCAAAAGCGGCTGCCTCCTAAGAAGTGCCGCAGCAATCGGCGCCCGGCAGTTATCGCTGTTGCTCACAAACACGATCCGCCGGTACTTCTGTAAACGTGTAATATCCGATGCCTGCAGCACATGATGCCCTGCCGCCTTTCCCAGACGGTTCATCACCGCTGTTCCGATTCCGGCCTCCGAAAATGCCTCACTGTAAATATAAGAGACCTCTTCCTCGTCAAACTCTCTTAGCACTTTGTAGAGATTACGCGCCACCGTCTTTTCATTTTCCCGAGAACCGATGCTCTTGATCATTCCTGTGGTATATTGGTCAATAGATTCATTCGTCGCTATAATTCCGACTTTATACCCCAGACGAACCTGCTCATACGCAATCTGTTTGATTGCCTTGATCGACTCATCCGGCTCTCCTTCCACAATGATCAGATCCGCTTTCGGCGCATAATGTCGGTATTTCATCCCCGGTGCCTTCGGTGCTTTGGTACTATTCTCAGAAATCAGCGTCTCGTCGACCGAAATCTCTCCTGCCACTTCCTCTAGCATCTCTTTCGTGATTGCTCCCGGTCTCAGGATCATCGGCGGATTTACAGTAAGATCCAGAATCGTTGATTCCACCCCGATGTCCACACTTCCTCCATCCAGTATCATCTCAATCTTTCCGGAGAGATCATCCGCCACATGCTGAGCCGTCGTAGGACTCGGCCTTCCTGACGTATTCGCGCTCGGCGCGGAAATATATCCGCCTCCGGCCAGAATCAGTTTCCTCGCAATCTCATCGTCCGGCATCCGCACTGCGACTGTATCCAGACCTCCCGTCGTTCCAAGCGGAACCTTGTCATTTTTATGAAAAATCATCGTCAGCGGGCCCGGCCAGAAATGATCTGCAATATCCTGTACGATCTCCGGAATCTCCGTCACGATTTCTTTTAAATCTTCCAGCCTCGCAATATGAACAATCAGTGGATTATCCGATGGACGTCCTTTTGCAGCGTATGTCTTTTTCGCCGCCTCTTCATCTAACGCATTCGCCCCCAGTCCGTAAACCGTCTCCGTCGGAAATGCAACCAGTCCGCCTTGTTTCAAAATACTTCCGGCCTGCTCAATACTCTCTTGATCTATATTGTTTCTATCTATCTTTTTTATTATCGTTTCCATGAAAATTATTATACCATTATCTGAATATCATGGCAAATTAAATATGCAAATACAGCCCATAGCAGACATACTAATTTTTACCAAGACACTCCAGTATCCCACTGCTTATCGCTTCCGCCATCTCCTGTTGATATTCCTCTTTGGACAGCTTCTCGGCCTCTTCCCAGTTGCTCAGAAACCCGCACTCCACGATCACAGTCGGAACCTCCGTCCGCTTCAATAAATAATAGGATTCATTCGCCTTAACCTGACGATGATTTTCCGGATCCACTGTTCTAACAGCCTCTTGAAGAATTTTGGCCATTTCCTCCCCTTTTTGCGAATGGATGTAATAAAAAACCTGGGCTCCTTTTACATCCTCAGTCTGGTAACTGTTCTGATGGATACTAACTACGAGTTCCGGCTTTATTTCATTGATCATCCGAACCCGCGCCTTCATGTCTTCAACCTTTTTGTTTTTTGCTCCTTCTGTCTCCAACCCCTCATCCATTTCCCTCGTAAGTTTTACCGTCACACCTTCCTTCTCCAGACATTCTTTTACCTTCATCGTAATCTGAAGATTCACATCCTTTTCCAATACTTCATTAACCCCGACTTTTCCCGGATCATCCCCTCCGTGCCCGGCATCCAGTATGACCTCTGTTTTCTCTTCTCCTTTTACTTGATTTCCCGAAACATACTGATTTAAGGTATAGCTCCCATAAATAACAGCAGACAGCAGCAAGAGTACAATAATCCATTTTATTTTTATCAGGATCTGATATTTTGTCGGTAATTTTCCGGTTAACTTATTTTGACGCATAAAAAACCCCTCCCGCACATATCTCTACAATATATGCGAAAAGGGGCTTTCGTAACACGCTGATTTAGTTCACATACTTTAAGATCAATTCCCAGATATCAGATGTCTCGAATCCGATCTTCCATGCAGCTGTTCCTGCCAGTTTATTTGCCTTCATCAGTTCCAGCTTTGCTTCCAGAGACTGTGCATCCTCCAGCCAGATCTTATAGGTCGCACCATCCGCTCCTGTCCACTCTGCATAATTCTGCTTTACAGTATCATCCCATACTGCAGTCACACCTGCTTCGCTGACTTTTGCGGCAGCTGCCTTCATTCCCATCGCCTCACTGGTCACTTTCATGGGGTAATTAGCAGCTTCTGTGCCCTCCTGCTCTGCAAGTTCTTCTTCCGTCTTCGGAACTTCTTTCCAAAGTCTCGTATAGAACGGAACTGCATTGATAAGTTTTTCAGCCGGAATATCTTTAAGTGCTTCTTCGATTCCTTCTTTAACATATTCATAAGAAGCCACCGAACCAGCTTCATAAGAGCCACTGAAGTGCTCATCATATCCCATAATGATCACATAATCTGCAACAATTCCCTGTTCTTTTCTGTGATAATGCTCATTGTATCCTTTCGGGACATAATTGTCCACAGACAGTACCAGATTATTGATTCGGCATTTTACAGATAATTCTCTGATAAACTGAATATAATGTTCGCCCACTTCCTTCGGTATCTTTTCAAAATCCACATTGATTCCGTCAATACCGGTTTTCAGTGCTTCTGATATCAGCTGATTCTCCAGATTTTCTCTGGCTGAAGTATGACTGAGCAGCTCCATCTGATCAATATTATCACCGAAATTATCTACCAACGCCCACACATCAATTCCTGACTGATGTGCATAATTAACATATTCCTGACTTGCAATGGAATTCAGATTTCCATTATTGTCCGCAACCGAAAACCAGGTTGGAGACAATGTAGTAAGTCCTTTCGTATTTGCAATCGTCTCAAGAACTGTACTGTTCGCTGTAGTACTCGCCACCTGATGCCATGCAAGGTTGATCGTCTTATCGGAAGTAATGCTGGTAAACTCTTCCTCCGTAAACTCACGGGATGTAATCTCGGTGGCTTCCTTACGCAACATAGAAGCTCTGAGATAACCAATAATCCCATCTTCTGTCCGCACTTTTTTCCATCCCTCTACCTGATCGATCACGGTCACTTTGTCACCTTTTTTGACCTCTGTCAAAATCGGGCTCTTTGCCCCGCCTTTCAGACGAATACGTGTGTCCCGTTTAAGAACAGCAGTCGTTGTCTCACCAAATTCATTGACAATCATTACTCTGTCCGGATTCTCATAGACCTGATAATCCATATTTGTGTATTGCTGCACAAAATCAGCCGCAATATATGCTGTGCTTCCGTTCGTTTTTAAAATGACATAGTCTTCACTTTTCGTTTCTTTTGAAATTGTATAATCTTTACTTCCTACACTTGCCCGTACCATTTCACGAGGCAGAGTATACAAAAGAATATTTTCGTTTGGATCCCAGTAAAAGCGATCATTCAGATAATCTCTGACCACTTCATAGGACAGATAAAGATGACCGTCTACTCTCATTGCTCCGGCTTCGATTACTTCATTATTAATAGTAATTCCGACTTGTTCTTCGGACTCAATGCCAAAATACTCATTCAGATCATATTTTTCTTTGGTCGGCCCATATTTATTCCAAATCAGGGCACCGCCCACAAGTCCTGCTGCCAAAATACATAAAAGTAAAATGATAAGGATCGGGCTGATTCTCTTCTTTCTTTTTTTTCTCCTTCTTCTGGCATTCTTCCCACTCGAGGTTCTTGCCATCTCCTGACTTCTTCTGCGGCTTTCTGCCTCTGTACGTTCCGCTGTTCTTCTCACCTGTGCTGCACTTTGATTCACTTTTCTCTGTGTTCGTACTGCCTGTTCTGCCGGCCTTCTGTCAGAGTTTGTCCTCCTCTGGTTTCGCGCCGCATTCCCCGAAGCAGAACCTTTCGGTGTAGTTCTTCTGCCTGTCGTACCTGACTTCTTATATCTTATATCCGCATCAGAAGGAATCTCCCGTCCTGACCTTGTGCTTCTTGTCTGTCTTTCGTCCACACTGCACCTCCTGTTAATGGCTTATTGGCATAGCCTGAGAAGACTATGATATAACTCACATGTATGTGCTAATTATATCATAATTTCTATTCTTTTGTATAAATTTCATTAACTATTTCAAAAACTTAGCCGAGGGGTCTGCTCTGCAGTGTTTTTTATAATTATTTTATAATTCTTACGGGTTTTTCCGCGTTTTACGCTCTCAAAATCCCCAAAACATCATTTTATTTTTACTTTATAGAAATCAAGCTCCTGTACCATACCATTTTCATCCACGATATAATCACGCATATAGTTGCTGTCTTCCCTGACCATATGAGCAGATACAATCTGCAGCGGGCTCGCCGGAAGTCCGTCAATCTGCATCCGTATCCCGGATCGCTCATATTTTGTCAATTCTGTAAACAGTTCCTGATAATTTGTATCATTGTTTTCCATGAATCCCCCTATCTTCCCGGCATCTTTTTACGGCAAAAAGCGACCATAAGTTTTTTGTGATATACTATTTTTCTGCTTTTTCCGACGACAAGGAAACACTTTCAGCCGGATATTGCTTTCCTCTATATTGTTTTCAGGTCTTGATTGATAAATTGTCTGATACGACTTACATGGTTTTAGACGCTTGTGTGCGAAATGCGCTAAATCACGGATTAAAATGTACCGTCAATTTGAAATAGATTTTTAAGATAATGATTTTTCATTTCCTTGTAGCCCCATTATAAAAAAACATTTATTTTATTTCAAGTATTTTTTTAATTTTGTTTACATCTTTTCGATTTTTGTTTATACTAATAGTGATTTACTATAACTTTTAATTGTGATAGGAAGTGATGACAACATGAAGATAGAGAAAATTAATGATAACCAGATACGCTGCACGTTGACCCATGCCGACCTGGCAGAGCGCGAACTGAAGCTCAGCGAACTGGCATACGGCACCGAGAAAGCAAAATCACTTTTTCATGACATGATGCAGCAAGCCGCACATGAATTTGGTTTTGAAGCTGAGAATATACCTTTGATGATCGAAGCCATCCCTGCTTCTTCTGATTCTATCGTGCTTATTATCACCAAAGTCGAAGATCCTGAAGAACTGGACACCCGTTTTTCCAAATTCTCACCGCTCCCGCTTGGAGAAGCTCCTGACAAGAAGAAGAATTCCATGCTCGACCGTCTGAAGAAACTAGAAGGCGCAGACGAATTTCTCGATCTGCTCCGCCACGTAACAGATGCTATGAGTGATCTTCCCGAAGATGTGCCGGTTGCACCAAAAGATACCACTGAAACTACTGCAGCCAAAGAACCTGAAGAAAAAGTTCCCACAATCCGCTTTTTCTCATTTGCCACACTCGACGGCGTTATTCAGGCATCCAATCTGCTCATCGAGATGTACGAAGGTTCCAGCACTTTATATAAAGATGAGCGAAATGATCTATACATTTTGGCTCTTACACAAGCTGCACATAATACTGTTGACTTTAACCGGATCTGCAATATGCTTTCCGAATATGGTTCATCTGAACCGGGAACCGGAGCTTCCCTCGCATTTCTCGAAGAACACTGCGAGATTATTGCGTCACAGAATGCCGTACAGACACTTGGAAATTTATAAGATACCATATTATAGTAATAAAAGGACACAGCAAATCGCCGTGTCCCTTTTATTATCTCATCTTATGCATTTGCTGCCAGAAAAGCATTGATCTTTTCAACGAGAAGATCTCCGTCTAATCCATGAACCATAGCTGCCTCTTCCAATGTCTCAGCCTGAGCTCCCGGGCATCCAAGACAATGCATTCCAACTTCCATCAGAATCGGGGCTGTCTCCGGTGCAACATTCAACAGCTCACCAATTGTCATATTCTTATTTACTTCTTTCATGAGAAATTCCTCCTTCGATTTGATCTGTCTTTACACTCAGATATTCTTTATTATACTACCGATTATTTCAATTATCAATAATAATGTCCTATTTCTGTTTTGTACATATGAGTACGAAATATATACAATTCAGATAAATTGAGCAGTCAATTTTCACTTCTTTTTGACTACTTAAAAGTCAATCATTTTTTCAATTTCTTTCGACAAAATGTGATTTTTATTAATTATACCCAAAACATCCGTTCTGTTTTTTATTCAAAGTTGTCCACCAAAAACATATGTTTTTGTGTGGATAACGTGGATAACTCTTCTTTCATTACGTTTTTTCCACGTTTTTTGGCCTTTTGAGCGTGGATAACTTGGATAACTCATTTGGGATAACTTTTACATCATTTTCTTTCTTTATACAAATTCCCCATACATTTCGACACAAAATTTGAAACAAAAAAAATCCGAAATTTTTATTCCGGATTTTTCTGTCTGACTTTTCACACTGTTTTAAAACACCTTCGTCTATAATACTCTTCTGACTGCCAGTATGGTCGTATAAGTGGCTGGTGAGATTCCAATTCCCTGCGCCGGATTCATTGCATTTACAATTTGACCATTTCCTATATAGATTCCCACGTGCCCATCATAACAAATCACATCTCCGGGTATTGCCTCCTCATAACTTACACCGACTCCCGCACTTCGCTGTTCGTATGAAGTTCTCGGTAAGGTAATTCCAAAATGTGCAAATACAGATTGAACAAATCCTGAACAATCCGCCCCGTTCGTCAGACTTGTGCCTCCCCACACATAGGGATTTCCTATGAACTGACAGGCATATGCGACGACTGCCTGTCCGTCTGATTCTTTCTCTTTAGCCGCTGCTTCCGCCGCAGCACGCTCTCTTGCTTCTTCTTCTGCTTTCGCCTCTTCCTCAGCCTGCAGCCTTGCCTCTTCCTGCTCTCTGGATTCCGCATAAGTAAATGGATCTTTCCTTCCTTCACTTTCTGCTTTTTCCACCAGTTCTTCTGCAAGCTCCTCCGATTCCTGTCCGATCGTAATATACTCGGTCTTTACATACCCGGTCACCTCACCGGATTCTACCGCAGTCCACTCTCCGACCGGCCCTATAATCTTCGCTGCATATCCCGGATAAAGCTTTCCGACATACTCGCTCTCTTTCGTTGGCTGACTCCTTATATATAAGAAGGTAGTGACATCGGCAAACGCCATATCTAAATACTCACCCTTATTTGACGGCACCAGATAATCTTCCACTTTGATTTCTTTATTTTGTGAATAGCAATCATTCAGCACCGCTTCAATTCCAACTCCCGGCATATTTCCGGACGATATTTGCTCCACGTCCTCTGCCATCACCGGCATTACCGGGAATGCTGCTCCCAGCAATGTAACCAGGAACAATCCTCTTCTAAGATTTGAATGCATAAATCTCCCTCCTTTATGTATTCTTATCTTTTGTAAATATTACAGAATTGTTACATATGTTACGCTGATATTATATCAATCACATATGCTTTTGTCAACCAAATAGCCAAATTTCTCTTCGTCAAAGAATTTTCCATTTCTACTTTTTTCGAAAAATAAGCATATAATTATTACAAATTGTTACAATATCTTTTAACAGTATTTACATTCTTCAGAACTTTATTCAATTTTATATATTTTTATTTTGTGTATTTTAATTTTATTGACAATACTTCTTTTTTCGGATATTATAATTTTAATAACTGTTATCATTATCAAAGAAAGGAGAGTTCATGTGGCAAATTTAAAATACAGCAGGCAACGTGAGGCCATCAAAGAATATCTTTGTTCAACTAACTGTCATCCGACTGCCGACTCTGTTTATATGTATGTAAAACAAGAATTTCCAAATATCAGTCTTGGAACTGTATACCGCAATTTGAATCTTCTGGCTGATTTGGGTGAAGTGCTCAAACTCACGACCCCCGATGGGGCCGTCCGTTTTGACGCCCATACCTCACCGCATTACCATTTTTATTGTAAATCATGTGGAAAATTCATCGACATGGGCATTAATATAGAAGATCTGAATGAACTTGCATCCCGCAATTTTGACGGCAGTATAGACTCACACGATATTATTTTTTATGGAATTTGCGGAGATTGCACACACAAGTCATAATAATATTTATGATAAGATGATTAAATTTTCCAATATCTATTGACAATGTTCATAATTTGTGGTAACTTAATATCAGTAACTATTACTGATATTTAAAGTTAAAAATAAATAAGAAAAGGAGATTACAACCATGAAAAAATTTGTTTGTACAGTATGTGGCTACGTTTACGAAGGAGAAGCAGCACCGGAGAAATGTCCAGTTTGTGGTGTTGGCGCTGAGAAGTTCAAAGAGCAGGCCGGCGAAAGAGAATGGGCTGCTGAACACGTTGTAGGTGTTGCTAAGGGCGTTAGCGAAGACATTCTTGCTGATTTAAGAGCAAACTTTGAAGGTGAATGTTCCGAAGTTGGTATGTATCTTGCAATGGCAAGAGTTGCTCACAGAGAAGGATATCCGGAAATCGGATTATACTGGGAGAAAGCTGCTTGGGAAGAAGCTGAACATGCTGCAAAATTCGCTGAATTATTAGGCGAAGTTGTAACAGACAGCACCAAGAAGAACCTTGAGATGAGAGTTGACGCTGAGAACGGCGCTACCGCTGGTAAATTTGATCTTGCAAAACGTGCAAAAGCTGCTAACCTTGACGCAATCCATGATACAGTTCATGAAATGGCAAGAGACGAAGCTCGTCACGGAAAAGCATTCGAAGGTCTGTTAAAGAGATACTTTGGCTAAAATAATTTAGCAACTCTTAAGGACTGTAGATTTCTTTCTACAGTCCTTTTTTTAAGATAAATGGAAGAATAAAAAGGAGAATTTATTATGTCTAAATATGCAGGAACAAAAACAGAACAGAATTTGCTGGCAGCATTTGCCGGAGAATCTGAAGCACGCAACAAATACACCTATTATGCTTCTGCTGCCAAAAAAGCAGGATTCGTACAGATGGCAAATATTTTCGAAGAGACCGCTAACCAGGAAAAAGAACACGCTAAAATGTGGTTCAAAGAATTCCATGGCATCGGAAATGTAGAAGAAAATCTGGCTGACGCTGCTGCAGGCGAGAATTATGAATGGACAGAAATGTACAAACGTATGGCTGAGGAAGCAAGAGAAGAAGGCTTTGAAGAACTGGCCGCCAAATTTGAGCTTGTTGCAGAAGTAGAAGCATCCCATGAAAGACGTTATAACAAATTACTTGAAAGCTACAAAGCTGGAAAAACATTTGAAGGAGAAGCTCCTCTTGGATGGAAATGTAATAACTGCGGATATATTTACATCGGAGAAGAAGCTCCGGAAGTATGCCCGGTATGTGCTCATCCGAAGGCTTACTTTGAAAGAAAAGTTGAAAATTACTAGAAATACTCTTAGGGCTGGCAAATTGCCAGCCCTTTTTTTATTTTACATTTTCCTCTTGCATTTTCCGAATAAAAGGTGTAATATTCACATATACTTAATGTAGTTTTGAAAACTATATGTAATAATATAACCATTTTAACGTTTATTTATATGTTGTCATATACTAAATAAGGGAGGAATCATTATGACCAGACATATCAAAGACCCCGGAAGTGCAATCACCCATTTTATTGGAATGCTTATGGCAATTTTTGCAGCTGTTCCTCTTCTCATCAAAGCGGCACACGAGCCACAGCGGATCTATCTCATATCACTCACCATATACGCCGTGAGCCTGATCCTTCTGTATGCCGCAAGCACCACCTACCACACATTTATCTGCTCCGAGAAGCTTACAACCGTATTAAAGAAAATAGATCATATGATGATATTTGTCTTGATAGCCGGAAGTTATACCCCGATCTGCCTGCTGGTCCTGGAACGCAGAACCGGCATGATGCTGCTCGCCCTGATCTGGGGAATCGCTGCCATCGGGATTCTGATCAAAGCTTTCTGGGTATACTGTCCGAAATGGGTTTCATCCATTCTTTACATCGGAATGGGGTGGACCTGTGTACTTGCTTTCAGCCAGATTCTGAACAATCTGACCCGAAGCGAATTTGCATGGCTTCTTGCGGGCGGCATTATTTACACGATCGGAGGAATCATCTATGCATTAAAGCTCCCGATCTTTAACAACAAGCACAAGAATTTTGGCAGCCACGAGATTTTCCACCTGTTTGTCATGGGCGGAAGTGCCTGCCATTTCATTGTAATGTATTCATTATTGTAGATATTTACTCCATTGAATCACAATTATTGTCAGAAAGAGACGGTTCGTACTCTGCTATGAGCCGTTTCTTTTCTTCCCGGCTCATTCTCTTGATATGATATTCGCGGCTCATAGCCTCTTCTTTCGTCTGAAATTTCTCCATATAAACCAGTTCTACCGGTCGTCTGGACTTCGTGTATTTCGCGCCCCGCCCTTCATTATGTGCCCGGACCCTTTTTTCGATATCATTCGTCCAGCCGGTATAGAGCGTTCCGTCCCTGCATTTTACGATATATGTATAGTTCATTTTGCCTGTCTCCAAAAGAGAGACGAAACATTCCGGATTTCTATTTTTCCGGCAATGTTCCGCCCTTCTTCATCCTTTTTGATCTTTAGTCTTCCAGATCCATATAATCCATAGGATCCACCGGTTGACCGTCCTTTCGCATTTCGAAATAAAGGTTACATCCCTCAACACTGTAATATTTGGTCGGCTCACTCAGATATCCGAGTACAGTTCCGGCCTCCACGTAATCACCGACATAGACTGGTACTTCTTTGAGCTGACCATAAATACATTCATATCCGTTACCCATATCCACAGTGATCGTGGTACCTGTCTGAGGAAGTACATCAATCGATTTTACGATTCCGGGAGCTGCTGCAATAACATTATCATTGACTGCACCCGCAATGATGACTGCCGGATTGTATTTATACTGATCCAGCGTCTGAAAATACACGGTTTTATCCATGCTGTAGCTCATCATCACATTCCCGTTGACCGGCCACAGAAGATGGTCCGACTCTGTAAAATAGACCTGTGCCGTCTCTCCTGCCGTCTCCGTCACCGAATCAGTGTTTTCGGTTTCTTCAGTTCCTTCCGCAGTCTCATTTTCCGGCAAAGCTTCATCCGAAGTATCTTCCTGCTTTGCTTCTACTCCGTCTGTAGAGTTAGCTGCCTCTGCCATCTCCTTCTCTGTCTCTGCCTGTTCTTCCTGCTTTGCGAGCTCCAGTTCTTTGCTTGTTTTCTCCTTGTAGCTGTTCCATGTATAGGCTCCGGTAATCGCAATGACTGCTGAAAAACAGATTGCCAGAGCATAAGCCGCCTGTTTTTTCCCTTTCTGAGAAAGTCGCTGTTTCTTATTCATATTTTATCACCTCTGACAATATTTTTGCCAGAAAAACAGAGCCTTATTCATTTTTTTATGAAATGTCTGTGCTTGTGACAATTTCAACAACTTCCTCCAGAGTCGTTCCTTCAAAAAAATAATTTAAAATATCCTGATAAGAACTGCCGTCTGCTGCCATCTGTTCAGCCGTATACTGGCTCATTCCGAGTCCATGCCCGATTCCTTTCGAAGTGACCCGGATCTGACCGTCAAATTCCTGCAAAGTAAAGCAGGCCGAAGCGAGATGATACGTATCCCGGAATGCCTCCCCTTTTACGGTTTCTTTCCCACAACGCACTTCCGTCACATATCCAGCACTGTCCGTTCCCGTGACCTCCATATCCGTTCCCTGGATCATCTGTGTCGTCATGGCATCCTCAGATTCCACGTCCGCGGGACATTCCTTTACCTGCAGATACGGGTATTCTTCCGTTCCCAGAACTTCTGCCGCAGAACGTGTTTTCCCATTGCTGAGCTTATGATACGGTGTAAGAGCCGGCATTCCATTGTAAATTAAAATCTTCCCTTCCGTGTCATTCCAGGCTTCCTGAATACGGTCATATTTTTCTGCATAGTCACTGGCTCCCCAGTTGCTCTTCATCTGACTTCTTGTCCAGTACCCCTTTTTTAGAACCGTTTCACTTCCTTCTTCCTGTATGCTTTTACAGATACTTGTCCGAATCAGCACTGCCTGTGCCTTCAACGCTTCCATACCGGCATCCGCATCCATTTCTTTTGCCAAAACGCCTATCCCATACTCATCGAGCGTCAGTTTGACTGTCTTCTCATTTCTTTCTACTTTCACATAAATTGAAGCAGTTCCGACTGATGCTGTCATTTGACTTCCATTCAGAAAAACCGTTATAATATACGGCAAAAGTATCATAATAACAAGAAAATACCCTGCCTGTCTGATCCATTTCTTCATATAACAGTAAAACCTCCCATACCACTGTATGAGAGGTTTCCCTGATTTATGAATTCTTATTCTTCAGGTTCAACAGTAACTTTATCAAGTTTCCAGATATCATCCACATATTCCTGAATTGTTCTGTCAGATGTGAATTTACCGCAGCTTGCAGTATTGAGGAGTGCCATTCTTGCCCAGCGGTCCGTATCACGATATGCCTCTTCTACTCTCTTCTGCGCTTCTGCATAAGGACGGAAATCCTTCAAAATGAAATACATATCCGGTCTCGGACTTCCCTGTGTATTAAGCAGAGAGTTGTAAAGATCACGGAACATTTCATGATCTCCATGAGAATAGGTTCCATCCATAAGCTGATCTACCACACGCTTCAGTTCCCAATCGTTGAAATAAATTTCCTGCGGATTGTATCCACCATGGTTTTCGTAATTAATAACTTCATCAGAGCTGAGGCCGAAGATAAATGCATTTTCGATTCCCACTTCTTCCACGATCTCAACGTTTGCACCATCCATAGTTCCGAGAGTCGGAGCTCCGTTCAGCATAAATTTCATGTTTCCGGTTCCAGATGCCTCTTTTGAAGCGGTAGAAATCTGTTCGCTGACATCTGCAGCTGCAAAGATCCACTCTGCATTAGATACACGGTAATCTTCAATGAAGACAATTTTCAGTTTTCCATTGATAGAACGGTCATTATTTACTACTTCTGCAACAGAGTTGATCAGCTTGATGATCTGTTTTGCACGAATATATCCTGCGGAAGCCTTTGCACCAAAGATAAAGGTTCTCGGATAGAACGGCATTTCCGGATGTTCTTTAATCTGATTATACAGATACATAACATGTAAAATGTTCAGAAGCTGACGTTTGTATTCATGAAGACGTTTCACCTGTACATCAAAAATAGATCTCGGGTCAACTTCCACTCCATTGTGTTCCAGAATATAAGCAGCAAGACGCTCTTTATTCTTATATTTGATGTCCATAAATTCAGCTCTCGCCTTCGGATCATCAGCAAGTGGTTTTAACTTAGCCATTTCAGAAAGATCGGTGATCCATCCGTCTCCGATATGTGCGGTTACCCAGTCAGCAAGGAGCTGATTTCCATGAAGAAGGAATCTTCTCTGAGTAATACCATTTGTCTTGTTATTAAACTTATTCGGCATCATCTCATAGAAATCTCTCAGTTCCTGATGCTTCAGAATCTCTGTATGAAGCTTTGCAACACCATTTACAGAGTAACCTGCAACGATTGCAAGGTGTGCCATCTTCACCTGTCCATCACGAAGGATTGCCATCTTTGCAACTTTATTCTCGTTACCCGGATACATCTGACGAATCTGCTCTACAAAACGGCGGTCGATTTCCTGCACGATCTGGTAAACACGCGGAAGCAGTCTTGAGAACAGGTCGATCGGCCATTTTTCAAGCGCTTCTGACATGATTGTATGGTTTGTATAAGCAACCGTTTTCGTGGTGACATCCCATGCTTCGTCCCATTCCAGACCTTCCTGGTCAATAAGAAGACGCATTAATTCGGCAACTGCCACGGTCGGATGCGTATCATTCATCTGAATCGTTACTTTCTCGTACAGTTTGCGGATATCGCTGTGTTTCTTTTTATATTTTGCAATCAATGCCTGCAAACTTGCTGACACGAAGAAATACTGCTGTTTCAGACGAAGCTCTTTTCCTGCATAGTGATTATCGTTCGGATACAGAACCTCTACGATATTCTTAGCCAGGTTTTCCTGTTCGATCGCTTTATGGTATTCACCACGGTCGAAGGAATCAAGTTTAAATTCTGTAATCGCTTTTGCATCCCAGATACGGAGCGTATTGACTACATGGTTTCCGTATCCAACGATCGGCATATCGTACGGAATTGCAAGTACGGATTCATAGTTTTCCTGAATATAGTAATTTCTCTTTGTCTTCTCGTCGTATTCAACGCGGATCGTTCCGCCGAAACGAACTTCTTTTGCATACTCATCACGGCGAAGCTCAAACGGATTACCGTCTTTCAGCCAGTTATCCGGTGTCTCTACCTGATAACCATTCTCAATTTTCTGCTTAAACATACCATAGCGATAACGAATTCCGCATCCATATGCTGCATATCCCAAAGTTGCAAGAGAGTCCAGGAAACAAGCTGCCAGACGTCCCAGACCACCATTTCCAAGTGCTGCGTCCGGTTCCTGATCTTCGATTGCATTTAGATCGATTCCCATCTCATCGAGCGCTTCTTTTACTTCCTTGTAAGCGGTCATATTGATCAGGTTATTACCAAGTGCGCGTCCCATCAGAAACTCCATTGACATATAATAAACAGTCTTTGGATCTTCTTTCTCGTATGTCTTCTGTGTTGCAAGCCAGTCATCCACAATTGCTTCTTTCACTGCATAAGATACAGCCTGAAAAATCTGCTGTGGTGTTGCCTCATCGATTTCACGACGATACAGTGTACGCACATTATGCTTTACTTCTTTCTTAAATGCTTCTTTCTCAAATCTTTTACTATACATTATGTTCTCCCTTCGTAAGCTTTAGTTCTTTTCTACTCCCAGATTAACTGTTTCACCGTTGATCTTCCATTCCTTTACATGACCTGCCGGAACAGCTTTTTCAACGCTGACCGCCAGAGTCTCCTGTCCGATTTCATCGGCAAATTTTGCAAATACAGACTCTGCTTTTTCGCTTCCGTCATATGTTACTTTGATCTTATCTGTTACTTCGAAGTCTGCTTCCTTGCGCATTGTCTGGATCTTACTGATGATTTCTCTTACAAAACCTTCTTCCAGAAGTTCTTCTGTCAAATTCGTATCGAGAACAACCGTAATTCCATAATCACTCTCAGATACATATCCTTCTGCCTGACTCATATCAATCAGAAGGTCTTCCGTAGCCAATACAACCTCCTGCCCATTCACATCAAGCTTCAAAACACCATTTGCGTTCAGTTCATCCATTGCTGCATTTCCGTCAAGATTATTCAGTGCGTTCTTGATTCCCCCCAGCAGCTTGCCATATTTCGGTCCTACCGTCTTAAGCTGCGGCTTGAATGTATAAGAAGTAAATGCACGAACATCTTCCGTAATTTCCATTTTTTTCACATTCAGCTCGTCTGTAATGATATCCTGATAAAATTCCGGAAGTTCTCCAATTCCTTTTACAAACATCTTGCCGATCGGCTGACGGTTTTTGATGTTTGCAGTATTACGGCATGCACGTCCCATAACAACAATTTTGAGGACCTCATCCATATTTTCTTCCAGATTTTTATCGATATATGCATCATTGGCAACCGGGAAATCACAAAGATGGATACTTTCCGGTGCGGTTTCATCAAGACTTCTCACCAGATTCTGATATATCTCTTCTGTCATAAACGGAATCATCGGTGCTGCTACCTTGGAAACAGTAACCAGTGCAGTATACAGGGTCATATACGCATTGATCTTATCCTGTTCCATTCCTTTTGCCCAGAAACGTTCACGGCTTCTTCTTACATACCAGTTACTCATATCATCTACAAAATCCTGAAGTGCTCTTGCAGCTTCCGGAATTCTGTAATTTTCAAGATTGTCATCCACTACTTTGATTAAAGTATTCAGCTTAGACAGCAGCCATTTATCCATTACGGACAATTTATCATAATCCAATGTATATTCTGCTGCATCAAAATCATCAATATTTGCATACAGTACAAAGAATGCATAGGTATTCCACAAAGTTCCCATAAATTTGCGCTGGCCTTCCATAACCGCTTTTCCATGGAAACGGTTCGGAAGCCAAGGAGCACTGTTCACATAGAAATACCAGCGGATCGCATCTGCTCCGTATGTCTCCAGAGCTTCAAACGGATCGACCGCATTACCCTTTGACTTACTCATCTTCTGTCCGTTTTCATCCTGAACATGTCCCAGAACGATAACATTCTTGTACGGTGCCTTATTGAAGATCAGTGTTGATATCGCAAGCAGAGAATAGAACCATCCTCTTGTCTGATCCACCGCCTCTGAAATAAAATCTGCCGGGAACTGCTGTTCAAACAATTCTTTATTTTCAAATGGATAGTGATGCTGCGCAAACGGCATAGAACCACTGTCGAACCAGCAGTCAATAACCTCCGGTACACGGTGCATCGGCTTTCCGCACTTCGGGCAACGGATCGTTACTTCATCGATATATGGACGATGCAGTTCAATATCATCCGGACAATTATCTGACATTTCTTTTAATTCAGCAATACTTCCGATGGAATGCTGATGTCCGCATTCACATTCCCAAATATTCAGTGGAGTACCCCAGTAACGGTTACGGCTGATTCCCCAGTCCTGAACATTTTCCAGCCAGTCTCCAAAACGCCCTTTACCGATACTTTCCGGAATCCAGTTGATCGTATTGTTATTTGCAATCAGATCGTCTTTGACATCCGTCATCTTGATGAACCAGGATTCTCTCGCATAGTAGATCAGCGGTGTATCACATCTCCAGCAATGTGGATAACTGTGTTCAAACTTTGGAGCGTCGAAGAGAAGTCCGCGGCTTTCCAGATCCTTCAGTACTTCCGGATCGGCCTTCTTTACAAACAATCCGGCAAACGGAGTCGTCTCTCCCATATTTCCTTTTTCATCAACAAGCTGTACAAAAGGAAGATCATATTTCCGGCCTACCTTTGCATCGTCCTCACCAAATGCAGGAGCAATATGAACCACTCCGGTACCGTCTGTCAGAGTAACATAGGTATCGCATGTCACAAAGAAAGCTTTCTTGTTCTGCTTTGAAGCACAATCATATGCGCACTGATAAAGCGGCTCGTATTCTTTGTATTCCAGATCCTGTCCTTTGTATGTCTCCAGAATCTCATATGCCGGCTTTCCTTCTTCTGCAAATTTTCCAAGAATCGTGTCCAGAAGTGCACATGCCATATAATAAACATTACCGTCCGCACATTTTACTTTTGCATAATCTTCATACGGATTTACACAAAGTGCGATATTGGAAGGAAGTGTCCATGGTGTTGTCGTCCATGCCAGAATATAAGCATCCTCGTCCTTCACTTTGAATCGAACAATCGCAGAACGTTCTTTGACATCCTTGTACCCCTGCGCTACTTCCTGTGCAGACAGAGGCGTTCCGCAGCGTGGACAGTAAGGAACGATCTTAAATCCTTTATAAAGAAGTCCCTTATCCCAGATCTGCTTTAAAGCCCACCACTCGGATTCAATAAAATCATTATCGTAAGTTACATAAGGATGTTCCATATCCGCCCAGAACCCTACCGTACCTGAGAAATCTTCCCACATACCTTTGTATTTCCAGACACTTTCTTTACATTTGTTGATAAACGGTTCCAGACCATATTCTTCAATCTGATCCTTTCCGTCCAGTCCCAGAAGCTTTTCCACTTCAAGCTCTACCGGAAGACCATGAGTATCCCAACCAGCTTTACGAGGAACCATATATCCCTTCATAGTGCGGTATCTCGGAATCATATCCTTGATAACACGTGTCAGCACGTGTCCGATATGCGGTTTTCCATTCGCAGTCGGAGGACCATCATAGAAGGTATAGGTCTCTCCTTCTTTCCGGTTTTCCATACTTTTTTCAAAAATATGATTATCTTCCCAGAATTTTTCAATTGCCTTTTCTCTGTCAACAAACTTCAAATCTGTTGACACTTTTTTGTACTTGGCCATGTCAGTACTCCTTTCATAATCTTCAGCCTTTTCTGTTTCTTCACCATAAGATACGCAGTGAAATAAATATAGGTTAGCTGACATCCTATAATAAAAAAAGCTCTCCTCCTGTAATAGGACGAAAGCTTATGCATCGTTAACCACCTGTTACTGCATACCAACATATGAGTTTCCTATAACGGAGGAAATACCGGCATCCCTTACTCATATACCACTTTCGGGGACTGCAACTCAGAAGTGATATTCGAATATATCCTACTCGCACCGGTCTCTCACCATCACCGATTCGCTTTGTCTTTGAAATATATTCTACTGTCTTCGTCATAGTTTTTCTCTTTTACGTAGCTATTATAATAAAGAAACCCTTGACGAGTCAAGGGTTTCTTGGATTTTCAGCTTTTTGACGGATTTTTCTTGTAAAATTCCGCAGTTTGTATAGTTATCGTTCATATCTGTCTCTGGTATCTCTCCGGCTTCTTTCTCGCCTTCTTTCACCCGACATCTGCCTATATCTTTCTTCCTGCTGTCTTTTGCGCTTTCTGGCAATTCTGCGACGCCTCTGTGCCTCTCTTTTCTTCTTCCTTTTAACAGCAACAGCCAGTAAAAACAGAAAAAAGATGATTCCCAATATGACAATCCCCGCAACGATCCATATGATCCATTTCCAGACACTGTTTTCTTTTTGTTCTTCCTTCTTTTCTTCTGGCTTCATCTCCGGTTCATTCTTTTCAAGATACACATCACTGAATTGGACAGATGCCGTCCCAACCAGATGGCCGTCATAAGTATACTCAACGATTCCCGCCGTTTTATCATTAGAATAAGGGATCAGTTTCATCTCAAGACTTTCAAATTCCACACCGGAAGGAAGTAACACATATGCATTTTCATCGATACTCTTAATATCTTCCGATTTCTCTCTTTCTTTAATACTAACCTTCTGGAAATTGTCAAATCCATAATTCAAAAGTGCCTCTGTATCTGAATAAACATTTCTTCCATGTGTACGTAGAACAACACAAATCAGTCTTCGATTTCCATCGTCTGCACAAGTAACCAGAGTGTTCAATGCCAGATCTGTATAGCCTGTCTTTCCCGCAATGACCCTCGCATCATAATACTCATTTCCCTCATAAAACATCTGATGCTTTTGTTGAAACGTTCTTGTTTCTGATGTCAAATTCGTTGCGGGAATCGTATACTGCATTGTCTGACAGATCTCCTCAAATTCCGGATGATTATTCAAAAGCTCCCTTGTGATCAACGCCATATCCCTTGCTGTCGTATAGTGATTCGGATCCTCCAGTCCGTTGGTATTGACAAAATTGGAATTCAGACCTCCCAACTCTTTACATCGGGAATTCATCTCCTGTATGAACCAGTCATATCCCTCCCCTATACTCTCACCAATTGCATATGCGGCTTCGTTTGCTGATGCGAGCAAAACCGCATACAGCGCGTCTTTTAAAGAAATCTCTTCCCCCGGATTTAATCCAATGTGAGCATATCCATATCCAAGACAATTGATACAATCGTCTGTCACCGTGACCTTATCATCTAATTGTCCATTTTCCAATGCAATCAATATTGTCAAAATTTTTGTAATACTCGCAGGATAGCCCTTTCCATCAATATTTTTCGCATACAGGATAGCTCCACTCTCTGCATCCATCACAATCCCGGCCTCACCATATGTCTTAGGTCCTTCCGGCCAATCCTTCCATGCATTGGAATCTACTGTCATCTCGTACGCCTTCTGAGTGGCTGCCTCTTCGGCTTCCGAAGTCTGAGAAGGCTCACTTTGCGTCATATCAACCGGCTTTGTATCTTCCGCATTTCCATATAAAGGAATTGCACTGCTAAGAAGAAGCACTGTAACCAAAAATGCGGCAATGCGTCTCCTGTGTTTTTTTTCTTTCGCCTGATTTTTCAGAAAAAAATCTGCACAATTCATAATAACTCCTTATAACTCTTACAACAATCCCCTATAACGATTCACACATGCGTAAATATCCTGTTTTCGAATCTGAGCCATCCCGGACGGGATATACGTTCCCTGGCACAAAAACTCTAATCCACATATCCGAAGCTGATTCCATAATTTTTCCACAAGCACATCCACATTCTGTTCTTGTCTCTCCATCTGTTCCAGTAAATATTTCAAACAATGAGAAAGCGTCGTCGTTTGTTCCGAATCCAGTATCTGCTCCACATATTTCAAATCCACAGTATCTTTACCAATTGAAAAACTGTCTTTTCCAAACTGCTTGATTTTCACCTGGTCTCTTTTTTTATCAAGGCGTTTCGATCTGGCAATCCTGCGAAATTTATCTTTATCAAAAATAACACTGATCGGAATTTTTGTTTCTGCCTCCATATTATCTTCCGGAACCTTTGCAATCACTTTCTTGACTTTTTCCGTAATATCAAATGTCTGATAATTATCCATCTGCAAAATCTTATCCGCAATATAAAAATAGGATCCCGAACTTCCTGCAACAAGAACAATCGATATACCGTGCTTTTCATTTAACTCCCTCGCCTGAAGGGTAAATGGTGTAATCGGCTCTTTATCTCCCGAAACAACAGTCTGCATAAGGCAATCACGGACCATGAAATTCGTAGCACAGGTATCTTCATCAATTAATAATGTTTTTGCTCCTGATTGAACCGCTTCTACAACATTCGCCGCCTGTGAAGTTGAACCACTTGCATCTTCTGTTGAAAAATCAACGGTATTTTTCTTATTTGGCAAATCATTAATAAATGGAGAAATATTAACATGAGATACTGCACGACCATCTTCTGCTCTGATTTTAACAGCTGTATCATCTGTAATCACATATTCCCTCCCATCGCCTGCTATATGATTATAAATTCCATGTTCCAGAGCTTTTAACAAAGTAGATTTTCCATGATATCCCCCTCCGACAATCAATGTAATTCCTTTCGGGATTCCCATTCCCTTAACAAGTCCTGCATACGGAAGCTTCATTTCAACTTCCATACTCGCAGGTGATTGAAATTTCACTGCATTTTTCATCGGTCTTTGAGAAATACCACTTTCTCTTGGAAGAACAGACCCGTTTGCCACAAATGCTACCAGATGTCTCCTAATCAGTTCTTCTCGTATTGTATGTTGATCTTCTGCCAGTTCAACTACCCGACGAACTTCATTCTTATTAATATTCTCATAGAATAATGACTTCTTAACAGCATCAGGAAGATACTCAAATAAAATCTTTTTTAGCTCATAAGCATTAATCGTCCGTCCGTTTGCCGGAAAGCCAACTTCAAACCTTACCAATAGATCTCCATTCTCAATTTTAAATGCTGTTCTCTCCAGTATCTCCTGACCACATCTGCTGATACCAATCAATCCACTCTTTCCTGATCCCTTTGCCTGAAACGTATAAGAAGAGACAGACTTAGTAAATAATCTGGTCAAATGATCCTGAAGAGCAATCCTTTTATAATCTGTATCATACATAGTAAGAGGAAAACCAGCCTGATCCTTTTTCACCTGAATGCTTAACTTAGAAGGTGCAGCAAACGGGTCTCCCTGTACATGGTCAATATGAAGTACAAATCCCGCAAATTGATAACTTCCTTTTAATTCTTTATAAGCAGGATACCCTTTACGGTTAATACTCATTAACATCTTATCTAATTCTACAGATGATTTCATTGTCTTCACTACCTACCTTCCTGCAAATTACTATCACTATCATTGTATAAAGAAAAAACCGCATTACTGTTAGAAACAATAATACGGTCTAAAAAATGAAGCATCGGGGATTCGAACCCCGGACAACTTGATTAAAAGTCAAGTGCTCTACCGACTGAGCTAATGCTCCATCCAGTTTAAATTGTCTTGGTAGACAAGTGCCCAGAGCCGGAATCGAACCAGCGACACGAGGATTTTCAGTCCTCTGCTCTACCGACTGAGCTATCTGGGCGAAATTGCGGGGGCAGGATTTGAACCTACGACCTTCGGGTTATGAGCCCGACGAGCTACCAGACTGCTCCACCCCGCGATAATTTATTTAATTCAATGTACATATAAAATGTACAATGGATGGAGGAGGATTCGAACCTCCGAAGGCGGTGCCAACAGATTTACAGTCTGCCCCCTTTGGCCACTCGGGAATCCATCCAAAAAGCCGATGATCGGACTCGAACCGATAACCTGCTGATTACAAATCAGCTGCTCTGCCAATTGAGCCACATCGGCATATCTATGGGACCAATAGGGCTCGAACCTATGACCCTCTGCTTGTAAGGCAGATGCTCTCCCAGCTGAGCTATGATCCCATAACATTAACACCTCATCAATAATCTGAGGCAGCTCTCACATTTTGAGTAAGAACTAGCGACCCGAATGGGACTCGAACCCACGACCTCCGCCGTGACAGGGCGGCGCTCTAACCAACTGAGCCATCGGGCCTTACTTAAAAGGTATATATACCTTCAAAACCACATACAAAGTTTTATCTCTCCATCCATTCTTCCTATCCTACCTATCTTGGTTATGCCCTCGACCGATTAGTAACAGTCAGCTCCATGCATTACTGCACTTCCACCTCTGCCCTATCTACCTCGTCGTCTTCAAGGGGTCTTACTACTTTCGTAGGGATA
>NZ_JBQHUC010000032.1:0-36394 GCF_052065395.1 Bariatricus sp. HCP28S3_F11
CAGCGCCCTGAGCCCCCGGAGGGCCTTCCGTCTTATATATTTGCAATTTTCAAGGTTCGTTTGAGCCTGTTTTTTTCGGCCCAGTTTTTCATAGATTACTTGACACTACCCCTTACAATTTTTCCCTTACAGGCCAATGTTTATCGTACAAATGTTATTGATACATCTCCGGCGCCACAAACGATCTCAACCGTTTTGCTGCTTCCATTGTCAATCTCCCTGGCAACTGCCAGTCCACCGTATTCCTGATCGGCAATCTCAATTTCTCCAGCTCCGCATTTCAAAGAGTAGTTAAAGTCCTTTTCATTTCCGCAAAGATCAAGATCCATTTCTCCAGCCCCGCATTTCAGATCAACATCTCTGTTACATGTTCCTTCCACTTCTAGATCTCCGGCGCCCACTTCTGCCACAAGATTATCTACATCAGCGTTTCGAATATCGCAGTCCGCCGCTCCGATCTTCAATTCCATTTTTTTCGCATAAAGCCCATCTGCCATTACATTTGCCGCACCCGCATGCAATGTGATGTTTTCCATTCTTACCGATGCCGGAACTTCTATATAAAGTATTCCAAACCCATGATTCTTGTTCTTGATTTTACAAACATCCCAGATCTGATTTCCTTTTTCCATATAAATTTTTAATTTACTGCCGCTTGTCTGCATTCTGATACTGACTCCCGTGTCTCCAAAAGTAAGTTTCGATGTATCGACTCGCAGCTTTTCATCTGTTCCCTGAACAAGTTCCACATCACAACCACCAAGAATCATCTCAAGCTCTGTGATATCATCATATTCCATAGCTGCTTCCGGATTCAGATATTCATTTTCCAGCGGATCATCATCCCATTCCATATCATCGTCTCCAAACAGCACAATTCCATTCGGATATTCTTTCCGTAAATCATGGATACGGAATCCAAGCACCAAAGCCGCTCCGCAGAATATCAATCCCATCACTACAATCGTCGCAATAACGATCCAGAATATTTTCCATCCTCTTTTCATTAGCAGGCCCCTCCCTTCTTTCTTAGAAATGGTTTTCTGCAAAGTTCTACAAACCAACGGAATACCGGTGGGACGATTTTTGCACAGATCCAGCCAATCAATGCTGTCAGCATAATGCCTAATGCAAGTACCAGCAGTCCGGCGCCAATCAATGCCAAAGCCAGCGGTGCCGAATGAAAGATCTGCGTAAATCCCACTGCTGCAATCCCGATTCCAGAAACGGAAACCGCAACCCCAGATACAAGGACTGCTGCAACCACTGCCACGATCGCAATCAGAATTCCAAGGATCGCCGCAAGGATTCCGACCACCGCCGGTATCACGAACGGTGCTCCGATCAGAACGATTAAAACGATAAGGATAATCTTCAGTGTCTTACTCGTCCAGGGTTTTTTCTCCCTATAATCACTTTCGCTCATTCTACGTCCCGTGCTTCGGTATCCTTCTCTTTTCGCCGGAGAATCATTCTTTTCAAATCGGGTATCTGTATATCCGGTTTCCCTGTATTCACTATGAAATTCGTTCTGTCCGCCAAGACCTGCTTTGATCGTCTCGGCTACCTTCCTCGGACTTTCCAATTCTTTGATAATGTCAGCTTCATTCTCTGCGCCTGCATCATCAAAATAATCATTATAATACTGCAATGCCTCTTCTCTTTCCTCCACGGACAAGTCCCAAAGCAATGCACGCAGCTCATTCATAAATTCTACGCGTGTCATAAGTTCACTCCTCCCTCGAACATATCAGTAATCTTCTGCGAGTATTTCTTCCACTCTGCCCGGTAAAGCTGAAGCTGCGCCATTCCCTTATCCGTCACTTTATAATAGCGTCGATTTCTTCCGTCAAACTGCATATCATATACTTCCAGGCATTCATCCTTCTGTAGTCTCCTCAATACCGGATACAGTGTCGATTCCGATACTTCCAGGGCTTTCCTTACATCCTGGGTTATCTTATATCCGTACGTTCCCTGCTGTTCTTTGGAAACTACTGCCAATACAATGGCATCCAGAAGAGCCGCTCCGGTGTTAAATACCATGCTCTCACTCCTTTTTCTATTTTAGAATCTGCAATATTATTCGATCCCTTATATTATTTTTATACTTATATTATATGCCGTATAATATTGTTTGTCAATACATTATTATTTCAAAAATAAAAAAGCACTCTCACCCTGTTTTCTTCGGTAAAAATGCTTTTTTCATCGTCCAATTCGATTTTTATTTCATAACGCAATACAGAATGATCACCTGTACAACCAGAATCCCCGGTACTCCTAGTTTAAATTTTAAATGTCGCGTTTTATGTCGGAATACCTGCATTCCAGCCAACGCTCCGATTGATCCTCCGATCACCGCAAGGAAAAGTAGCGTTCTTTCCGGAACTCTCCATTGCTTTCTGATTGCCTTTCTCTTATCGATTCCATACACGCAGAATGTCAGCATATTGATCACGATCAGATATATCACTATTTCTTTCCAAATCATTTTTCCAGTCTACCTTCCTGATCTACCAGCAGAATTTCTTCACCAAGCGTAAAGGAATAAATCACTTCTTCTTTTACATTTTTTAATGTCATTTGTTCCAGTGCCCTGGCATAAAGCCGAAGCTGCTCCTGATATTTTTCCACCAGTTCTCTTCCAAATTTCACCTGATCCGTCTTATAATCAAGCACCACAAGTCCATCATCTTCTTCCAGATACACATCGATAATTCCCTGAATCAGCACCAGTTCCCCAGAAGCAGTGTCCGGATAAAGTTCTTTGGCATCAATCCCGAATACAAAAGGCTGCTCTCGATGAAGTCTGCCGCATCCTGCCGCTTTTTTCATTCTTTTTCCCATATCAGTATCCAGAAAATGCAAAATATCATCCGGCCGGATACATGCGGCCATCTCATTCGTCAGAAATCCCTGCTGCCGGAAATAATCGATTTCTTTTCGGAGCACTTCTTCATCGTACTCCTTCGTAAAATCCAGAAGTTCCAGCAATTTATGATAGGTACTTCCCCGGGATGCCCCTGTCAGTTCCTCTTTTTCCTGTAAAAACTCAGGGATCAACGGCACCACATCTTCCTCTTCCGCCAGCATCTCTCCGTTTTCTTCTTCCCCCAAAAGATATGCACGTTTTTTCAATTCAGAAACAGTAAATTTCATTTTAAGCTGTTCTTCACCCTCATATGGATACTGATAAGTGAACTGTTCGGCAATTCTGGCTGCAAACGCCTCATCGTGGCTCGCAAACGGACTGCCTTCATTTGTGACTTCCTGCAGCATCAATGATGCATCCAGTTGTTCTTCCAGGCTCCTTTCCGCCTCCATAGCAGTAAGATCTGAAGGTGATATCACCTGGACCTGCACAGAATCCGATTCATGCAGTCTCAGGGTTGCCGGAATTACCCAGTCCAGATAAGTCTTTGCTCCGATCAGTCTGGTGAATTCCAGCGTGTCTTGTCCTTCTTCTAAAAATGTATCGAGTATCTCCAGTTTCTTTTGGGCTCCCGGAATGACTCCTGTCATAATCAGCTTTTCTTTTGCCCTTGTCATCGCAACATAAAGGACTCTCAGTTCCTCTCCCAGATTCTCCAGTCCGGTTTCCATCTGAATCACTTTTTTCAAAATTGCCGGAGACTTCGTACGTCTCGTCAAATCAACCGCATCGATCCCGATTCCCAGATCGGGATGAATCACAACGCTTCCCCGGATATCCTGAGTATTGAATCGCTTTCCCATGCCTACAACAATAACGACAGGAAATTCCAGACCCTTGCTTTTATGAATACTCATGATACGCACCGCATCCGTCTGTGCATCGTAAATGCCCGCCTCGCCATAGTCCACTTCATATTTCTGAAGCTGTTCAATGTATCGGACAAAATGAAATAATCCTTTATAACTGGTAGCCTCAAACGTCTTTGCCCTTACAAGAAGCATCTCCAGGTTCGCCAGCCTCTGTTCTCCGCCCGGCATGGCAGATATATATCCCCTATATCCGGTTTCCGTCATGATCTGCCAGAGCAGATCATGAATCGAGGTATATGGGATACGACTCCGCATATCCTCGATCTGTTTCAAGACTTTTCGAAGTTTCGCACCAGTCTCTCCTTCTATATTTGCCACCATCCGTACGGAGTCATAAAACGGCTGTTCCGGAAACATAACACGAATTTCCGCCATTTCTTCATTGCTTAGGCCGCCAAATGGAGATTTTAGGACCGCCGCAAGAGGCAGCTCCTGCCTGAAATTATCCAGAACGCGGAGGTAATCCAGCATCCACCCAATCTCCAGCGTTTGAAAGTACCCTTCCTTCGACTCTGTATACGCGGGAATACCTTCCTGACTTAAAACTCGCGCAAATACATCTGCCCATCCGCTGATACTTCTCGAGAGAATTACGATATCGCGGTATTCCACCTTACGGAATGTTTGGGCATCCTTATCCCAGATTTTCTGGCTGTCCATCAACAAATGAATCCGTTCAGCCACCGCCTTCGCTTCCATTTCCCGCGCTGTCTGCACAGATTTTTTCTGTCGCGTTCCTTCAATTTGTCCTTCTTCTTCCTCCTGCGTGTCAATCAGTAATAGTTCCGCCTCATTGCCCGGACAATCCGGGTAGTCCGCTCCTACATAAAGGGCCGCGTGATCGTCATATTCAATTTTCCCCAGATTTTTCGTCATAATCTGACGAAAAATTCCATTGACAGGTTCCAGCACCTCCGCTCTGCTTCGAAAGTTCTTATGCAGATCAATTCGACGGCAATCTCCGTCCTCTGTACTGTAATGTTCAAACTTTTCCATAAAAAGTTCCGGTCTGGAGAGTCGGAATCGATAGATACTCTGCTTTACATCCCCCACCATGAAAAGGTTATTTTCTCCTTTGCTTACTCTGGAAACACTGGTCAGTATTGCTTCCTGAAGAAAGTTACTGTCTTGATATTCATCGATCATAACTTCCTCAAACTGTTCCTGATATTCCAGGGCAGTCTCCGAAGGAACCAGATACCCATTTTCCTTTCTGGTCAGAATTTTGAGTGCAAACTGCTCCATATCCCGAAAATCAATCAGATTCTTTTCCGCCTTCTTTTCCGCAAATGCCCTTTCAAATTCTTTCACCAGATTCACAAGTACAGTCACAACAGGTAAACACATCGCGAGGTCCTCTTTCATCCCCTCCGGGCTCTGGAAAAAATAGCCTTCTCGCAGATTCTCGATCAGTTTCTTCCACGTCTCTCTCAGCTCTTTAACCTGACCGGTAAGCTCCGGATCCACTTCTTTGTCACGATTCGGTGCAAGACGTGCCCAACTTCCTTTCTCCGGGAACACTCGCCACATCTTCTCATAAGTGTCCGCCGCAAAAAGAGGTTTCAGTATCTGTTCATCCTCATCGATCGTTTTTTCATACATATACGGGCCGGAAGGCTCATTACAAAGCATTCTCGCCTTTTCCATATACGCGCGAATGTCTCCCAGACAGTTTTGAATATAGGCAAATCCCCTTTTCATAAATTCCGAGTCTTCTTCCATCCCTGACTGATAGGCCGCCACACACTGATCCAGCCAGGCATCCGGGTCCGGATAACTCCCCGAAAAATGATACAACTGTTCAATAATCTCTTCCAGTTTCGTGTCTTCCCGTCCAGTTGCAAATGTCTCTACAAATTGGAGAAACAATTCATCTTCTTCGGCAAAATGTGCTTCCAGCATTTCTTTTAAGACATCCTGCCTCAAAAGGCGCAATTCTCCGTCTTCCGCCACCCTGAATCCCGGGTCCAGATCGATCACATGAAAATACTCTCGGATCACAGACATACAAAAACTGTGGATCGTTGTGATCCTGGCAGTATGTATCAGATCAAGCTGATGCTTTAAATGTTCATCCTGTGGATTTTCTTCCACTGCTTTTCCGATTGCCGCTGCAATACGTTCTTTCATTTCCGCTGCCGCAGCATCAGTGTAAGTCACGATCAGCATCCGGTCAATATCAAGCGGAGGAGTCTCTTTCGTCAGACGGCTAATGATACGTTCTACCAGAACCGCTGTTTTTCCGGAACCGGCCGCCGCCGAAACCAGGATATTCCGGTTTCTCAAGTCTATAACCTGCTGTTGCTCCTTCGTCCACGTCACGCCCATCTATCGTTCCCCCTTTCCGGATATTTTATGCAACACTTCTTCTCTGGTATATACAGGAAGATTCCGATACTCATATCCCTGAATCTGGTCATCAAATCCGCAGATCTCCCTATATATACAATAATCGCACCCTGTCTGTTTTCCCATCTCGTAAGGCGCCGCTTCTGCATTTCCACTCAACATCTTTTCCCGCAGATCATTCCGTTTCTTTGCCGCATAATCCAGTATCTCTCTGAATTCTTCATCATTCACGATCTTGGATGTTTTGGACAATCCATTCTTCGTTCGCGATACTGGAATCACGCTGGATCCCGCCGTAAAATCCTGATCCAGCTTCTGAATCACTGCCTCATCTGCATTGACCAGTCCATCCAGACGCAATTCTTTCATGATTGCCTCTTCCAGTTTCTCCTGATCGATCTGCTTCTCCACCACCGGATCTTTAATCCGATAATAGAAGATTCCTGCAGGTACAACCCTTTTTCCCGGATGTTTTCTCTCTTCCAGCTTCAATGCTTCCTCCATATATACAACAAGCTGCAGTTGGAGTCCATGGTAAAACGCTGCCATATCAAAAGTTTTTGTTCCGGTCTTGTAGTCGAGAATTTTCACGTAAACAGAATCCTCCGTCTCACAGGTGTCGATCCGGTCTATTTTTCCGCTGCCAAATCGCACCTCATACCCTTCCGGCCGAAACTGTCCCTTTTCCAATTGTCTGGTCATCGCCCACACCGTCCGGCGCATCATCCGTTTGATACGTGGAATCATATAAGCATTACGCGCAGAACTATAAAGGACCGTATTACTGTAATCCACAATACACTCGTCCACGCTTTCCTCGATCAGTTTTCGACTATCCGCTTCAGATATTTCCGTCCACCCTTCCTGTTCTTTCTCCAGTTTAAGAGCATACTTCTCCATTGCTGAATGAAATATATTTCCGAAATCCAGCGCTGCAAAGCGGTATTCCTCTCTCTCCTTAAGCCGGAGCCCGTAAGCTATAAAATGTGCACAGGCACAAGCAACGAATTTCTCCATTCTGGATACACTCGGATCCCAGGGCCCATAGAGCTTTTCAGCCGTCTCTTTCGCCAGTGAATCTTCCCGTTTCCGATACCTGCTCGCATTTACCAGCCTTTCCACATCCTTTTTCCATCTCTCATCTTTCAAATACCAGCGATATAGCTCCTGCCATATTCCATCTTTTTGCCGCTGGGGCTTTCTCAATCCTTCAATCAGATAATCGATTCCTAGCTCCGGCACCAGTTCCAGCACTTCCGGTCCATACTGATCCATATCATAAATCGGTACTTCCGGAAAAATCTTCTTAAGCTCCCCGATCAGATAAGAAGGACGCAGACTTTTTCCTTCTGCCGAAACTTTGCTGAAACTGACAGTCAATTCTTCCGTAGGTTTCGTCATATGAAGATAAAGATAAAACTTCTGAATACAGGTTTTTTCTTTCGTTCCCGGTGTCAGAGTGATTCCGGCATTCTCGAACCGCTCCCTGTCATGCTCGGTGATCAGTCCCTTCGTAGGCATAATCCCCGGCACCAGATTATCATTCGCTCCCAGGAAAATCAGAGCCTTGATATTCTTCAAACGCGTTCTCTCAACATCACCCGCCATTACTTCGTCCAGACTTGGAGGAATCACTCCCACTCTCGCCTCCTCGAGCCCGGCATCCAGAAGTTCTGAATATTCCTTGAGTGAAATATATTCATCTCCAAGAAGTCCAACAAACTTATCAAAGAGCTCCATGACAGCCCGGTAAATCTGCGAATATTCCTTTGCCAGTGCCAGCTCCCCCGCCTCCGCAAACTGGTTCTCCTGAACCTTTATCTTCTGCTGCATTTCCTCCTGTACCAGAAATTCATAGAGTGCGGTCGTCACATCCTTCACCGTTTTTTTACGCTGCTTCAGCACAAACATCAGTCCGTCCATCTTTTCCACCAGACGCACCCGCAAATGATTCAGTGTCTCCAGGTCTTCTTCTGTCGTCTGCGCACTGCGTCTGATCCATTTTTCCTGCCATTTCTTATACCCACGGATTCCAAGTGCAAGGACATAGTTTTCCATCAGATCCACTTCACCTGATGTAAATCCTGCAAGTCCGGTTCTCAAAAACCTAAATACACTCTCGTAGGAAAAATTCTGTTCTGCAATTCCAAGAAGACTCCGCACATATTCCACGAAAGAATTCAGAAGTACATTTCTCTTATAATCCAGGAATACCGGAATATGATATCTTGCAAAGTTCTTTTCGATTTCGTCAGCATAAACATTCATATCACTGGCAATCACGGCAATATCTCTATACCGATAGCCCTTCTTCCGCACAAGAAAGCGAATCCTCTGAGCCGCACACATAACTTCATCTGCCGGATTATGCGCCAGATACAAGCGGACACGATCCGTTTTTTTCTGATACTTCTCTTGAGCATGCCGAAACACTTCTGATTCCAGATGTGCAAGCGCAGGATTACAGCGGAAACGATAAACCGGCCTGCTATAAAGACAGACCGACTCTTCCACCAAAACCTCTTTTTCCTGTGCCAGTTCTATGAGTGATTTCACCATCTGCTTACTTAATGAGAAAAGCTGATACTTGTCCTTTAACACATAAGGATTCTCACGCTCATCCATAGTAACCGTCACGCAGACTTTGCTGCAATATGTCAGCATTTCACTCAGGACCTTATTCTGTACCGGTGTAAATCCGGTAAATCCGTCCAGGGCGATCACGCTGTCTTTCAATATCCGGGATTTTCCCATCACCCGGCTGAGCACATCCATAATTTCTTCCTTCGTAATATATTGATCAGCCAGATACTGTTCAAATGCCGAATAAACCGTTTGAATATCCTTTAGTTTCAGCAAAAGGCTCATATTGTCACCTGCCGCATCGAATAAAGGCCCCATTCCTTCCGGCTGGATATTATATTGTGTCAGTTCTGAAATAACCGATTTTACCTCACTGGTATAACCCGGTTTTTTCAGGTTAGCTTTGATAACTTTTAATGACGGTTCCAGCTTTCCGGCTATCTTTCTCAGAATCAGATTCTTTCCTTCGTCATCCAGTACTTTACGCCCACTTTCCCCTGTTTCTTCCATCACGCGAAATGCAAGACGAGCAAAACTAAGCACATCAATATTCATAATCCCATGTCTTGGATGACGCATGACCAGCTCCTTTTGTGTCTGCATCGTAAACTGTTCCGGAACCAGTACAATATAATTTTTATCCGGGAACCGTATTGATTCCCGGATAATATATTCATACAAATAATGAGATTTTCCGGATCCGGAATTTCCAAAAATAAACTGAAGAGACATGATCACAAACTCCTTCCATAGATCTCCTTCGGGACGTAAGCCCGGATATAAATTCCTTCTTCCGTATAGTGTTCTTCCAGAAGCTCTCCATATTTTCTAATCATCTGTACGCGGGAGCTTTCCTGATAAGGATACATTCTTTCTATTAGAATTTTCTGTTCCCGCAGCTGCTGTTCAATCGCACAGAGAAGCTCTGGAATCCCTTCTCCGGTCTTTGCCGAAATCTGCACGGTTCTGTCTGCCTGAAAATCGCGCAGCAATGCGTTCTCCCCACGTCGATCCATCTTATTAAATACTGTAATGACAGGTTTATTCATGACTTCCAACTTACGCAGTGTCTCATATACCACATACATCTGCTCGTCCATCTGCGGGTTGGAGGAATCTACCACATGGAGAATCAGGTCCGCATACTTTGCCTCCTCCAGAGTACTCCGGAACGCTTCAATCAGGTGATGCGGAAGCTTCCTGATAAATCCGACCGTATCCGTCACCAACATCTCCTGGCCGCTCGGCAGCTTCAAATTTCTTGTTGTAGGATCCAGCGTTGCAAAAAGCTGATCCTCTTCCAATACCTTTGCATCCGTCAGCGTATTAAGCAATGTGGATTTTCCCGCATTCGTATATCCTACGATGGCAGCCACCTGCATATGATTTCTGCTGCGCTGTTCTCTGGTAAGATCTCGATGTCTTTTGACATCCTTAAGTTCTCTGTTGAGAAGGGCAATCCGGTTCTTAATCAGCCTTCGATCCATCTCCAATTTCTTTTCTCCCGGTCCTCTTGTGCCAATTCCTCCTCCCAAACGGGACAATGCCTTGCCGGCGCCGGTAAGCTGAGTCTGCCTGTAACGGAGCTGAGCCAGCTCCACCTGGATCTTCCCTTCACTGGTCGATGCTCTCCCGGCAAAGATATCCAGGATGATGAGTGTCCGATCCATTATCTTTGTATCCAAAAGTTCTGTCAGATTCGCTGTCTGTGCAGGGGACAATTCATCATCACAAACAATGCCGTCCGCATCTGTTTCCCACAAAAGTTCTTTGATTTCCTCAATTTTCCCCTTACCAACATAAGTGGCGGGATGAATCATCTCCCGCCTCTGAATGACCCTGCCGACGACCACACCTCCTGCCGTATCGACCAGATCGCAAAGCTCATCCAATGACTGTTCGGTATCATCGTTCGCACTGCTTGCGACTCCCACCAGAATGAGCTTTTCTTTTTCATCTTTTATCTCATAGATTGCCATACATTCTATTCCTCTCTACTTGGGACCTGCGTATTCAAAAACTCTTTTTCTTTCAGCGCACGTTCATCATCCGGATACAGACTGAGATAAACTTCCAGCTTTTCTTTTGCTTTCTGATAATCCCCCACCTGCTCATAAGCCGCAATCAGATTAAATGACATTTCTTTCAAAAGCTCCTGACCCGCATCCGGGAACTCCTGCCCATTTTCAAAATAATAGACTGCCTTTTCCGGTTTATCCGTCATCAATGCACAGATTCCCAACATATTATAAATGGTTGCTGTTTCCTCCGAACCGTTTTGAAGTGCATTTCCAAACGCCTTTTCTGCCTTTTCGTAATCTTCTTCTTCCCAGTAGCAGATTCCCAGCCCCCTCCATGCTTCTCCCAGGTCTTTTCCTTTATCAACTGACTCCTGGAATTTTTCCGCTGCCTCTGTATAATTTCCTTCTTCAAGCAGCTCTGCCCCTTCTTTTACAATGGAAGTACAGCCAGAAGTTGCCAACATCACAGCCAGAAGCAGCATCACCAAACTATATTTGCTTTTGTTCCATTTCTTCATACTGTTTCTCATTCTAATCTACCCTTCTATATTAAGATTATTCCATCGCATATTTTGAAATTAAAAGTGCATTCAAAAGTCCCACAAACATAACTGCCAAATCCACAATCAAAATTGTTCTAAGTGTAGCAAGCTTAAGTCCTGCAAGTATCAGCGCCACAATCTTCACAAACATTGCCAGTCTGATATTCCCCTTTACAACACGGCAGGTTTCTCTTGAAAGGCCGATCACGCCGGCCAGTCTGGAGAGGTCATCCTCAAGAAGTACGATATCCGCAGCCTCAATCGCGGCATCACATCCGAGTGCTCCCATTGCCACACCGACATCTGCTTTTTTCAGCACAATCGCATCGTTCATTCCGTCGCCAACAAAAACCACTTTCTCGTTTTCTTCTTTCAATCCCTGAAAATGCTCCAACTGTTCCAGCTTATCCTTCGGAAGAAGTCCCGCATAGGCATAATCAATATTCAATTTCCGAGCGACATGAAGCGCCGCCGACCGCCGATCACCCGTCAGCATTACAGTCAATACATGAACCTTCTTCTGAAGCCACTCGATCAGATCATATGCTTCTTCTTTGATTGTATCTTCCGCCACAATATATCCGGCATATCTATCATCCACAACTACATGTAAAACAGTTCCTCCACTTTCTACCTGCTCATATTCAGCACCATGCTTTTTCGCCATCCTACGATTCCCGATATGTACTCTTTTTCCTTCTACGGTTGCACTGACCCCGAGTCCCGCCGTCTCCTTGATCCATTGCACCTGCTTTTTATCAATCGGATGCCCATAGGCTCTTTGGAGGGATTTGGCAATCGGATGATTGGAATAACTTTCCGCATAAGCTGCATATTTCAGAAGCTCGTCTGTTGTGATCTCCGTTGGATGCACTTCCGTCACTTCAAACACGCCTTCAGTAAGCGTACCGGTCTTGTCAAAAATAAACACATCCGCTTCCGTGAGATATTCCAAAAACCTTCCGCCCTTAATGATCACACCGTGCTTCGCCGCCGCCGAAATTCCTCCCAGAAAAGCAATGGGCTCTGAGATCAGAAGGCCGCACGGACATGCGGCAATCAGGAACAAAAAGGCACGGTAGATCCATTCATGCCACTGCCCCCATGAAAACGTAAGGGGAGGAACAACTGCAACCGCAACGGCAAGCATTATAACAGCCGGAATATATTTCCACATAAACCGCCCCGTCATTGTCGTATTTTCTGTATCTTCCCCGCCTGCGTCATCCACCATCTGACGGATCCGTGATAAGGTCGACTCCTGATAAGTCCGGATCACTCTGATTTCGATCACACCGGTAAGATTAATGCTTCCCCCGTATACTCTGTCCCCTTCCCGGGCTGTCTGCGGAATCATCTCCCCCGTCAGCATCCGCGAATCCACCGTCGTTTCTCCGGTTGTCACGACCCCGTCCACAGGGATACGTTCTCCGGGTTTTACCACCACCGTATCTCGAATTTTCAAAAGCTCCGGTGCCACCTTGTATTCTTTTCCACGTACTTTTTTCACCGCCACAGTAGGCTGCATATCCATCAGCTTAATGATTACATTTCTAGAATGCTTCATAAGCATATCTTCCATGATTCCGGCAAATGCAAACAGCATCATGATCAGATTGCCTTCCGTATATCTTCCAATTCCGACTGCTCCCGCAGATGCCATCACGATCAGAATATTCTCATTAAAGTACTGCTTTTTTTCTATGTTTCTTATAACGTGCCGGAACACTGTATATCCCAGCAAAATGTAGGATATAAGAAAGAAGGGGAATACCATATTCCCCACGATCATTTCCTTCTCCCGGAGCACGATATTTCCCCAAAATGCAAGTAGACCCGCTCCAAATACGATCCACTGTCTTTTTATCTCTTTGGTCATAACCCTCAAACCCCTTTATCCATACATCGACAGCATTCTCTATTCCATGATATGTTCCATCCCCTGATTCATAATCGTCTGGATATGTCCATCCGCCAAAGAATAGAACACTGTCTTTCCTTCCCTGCGGTTCTTGACCAGCTTCATCTGCTTCAGGATCCTGAGCTGATGGGAAATAGCCGACTGCGTCATTCCCAGCACTTCCGCCAGATCGCATACACACATTTCCGATTGAAACAAAACGCTCAGAATTCTGAGCCGGGTCGTGTCTGCAAATACTTTGAAAAAATCCGCAAGCTCCTTCAGCCTATCCTCATCGAGGATATTTTCCTCGGCCTTCTTCACCAGTTCTTCATGTATCTGAAAAATGTCACAGCATTCCACTTCCGTTTTTTTCATACAATCCCCTTCCCTTCGTACAGACAAAAAATTGCTTTATCTGTTTCTATCCACTACAGTTCATCGATCTGCCAGTCAATCGGCATAAGGCCGTTTGCTTCCAGAAACTGATTCGTCTGACTGAACGGCTTACTTCCGAAAAATCCCCTGTAGGCAGATAATGGACTTGGATGCGGTGCTTCCAGAATCAAATGCTTTGGATTGTTCAGCATCCTCTTCTTAAGCTGTGCCGGTCTTCCCCATAAAATAAACACAATCGGTCTGTCCTGGGTGTTTAATACCTGAATCGCCGCATCCGTAAATTCTTCCCATCCGATTCCACGGTGAGAGTTCGCCTGATGCGCCCGCACCGTCAGAACTGTGTTCAGAAGCAAAACTCCCTGCTTCGCCCATTTGGTCAGATTCCCGTGGCTGGGGATCCGACATCCCAGATCATCATGCAGTTCCTGATAAATATTCACCAGTGAAGGCGGAATCTCCACATCCGGTTTTACCGAAAAGCAAAGTCCGTGTGCCTGCCCGTCTCCATGATACGGATCCTGTCCCAGTATCACAACCTTCACATCCTTAAGTGGTGTCAGATGAAATGCATTGAAAATATCATCTGCCGGAGGATAGATACGATGAGTCCGGTATTCCTGATTCACCGTTTCAAACAATTTCTTATAATATGGTTTTCTGAACTCCCCTTTCAGAGCATCCAGCCAGTCATTATTCAGCGCAGCCATTTTCTATTATCCCTCTTTTTCTCTATAAGCGTACCGAAATACCTCTCTCTCTCAGGTATTCCTTCACCTCACGGATCTCCAGTTCTTTGTAATGGAAAAGTGATGCTGCCAAAGCTGCATCCGCTTTACCCTTTTCACTTAACGCGTCATAGAAATGTTCCAGTGTCCCTGCTCCTCCCGAAGCAATTACCGGTATGGAGACATTTTCCGCGATTGTCCGTGTAAGCTCCAGATCATATCCCGCCTTGGTACCATCGCAGTCCATACTGGTCAGGAGAATCTCTCCTGCTCCCAGTTTTTCCGCTTTCATGGCCCACTCAACCGCATCGATTCCCATATCGATACGTCCGCCGTTTTTGTAAATATTCCATCCGCCATCCTCACGGCGCTTTGCATCAATTGCAACTACCACACACTGGCTTCCGAACTTCTCTGCCGCTTCGCTGATCAGTTCCGGTCTCATGATCGCTGCGGAATTTACAGAGATCTTGTCCGCTCCTTCCCTGAGAAGCGCTCTGAAATCATCCACCGTACGGATTCCGCCGCCTACCGTAAAAGGAATAAACACATTTTCAGCCACTTTACGCACCATATCAACCACGGTGTTTCTGGCATCCGAAGATGCGGTGATATCCAGAAATACCAGTTCGTCTGCTCCGGCTTTATCATAAGCTTTTGCAATCTCTACCGGATCTCCTGCATCTTTTAAATCTACAAAATTAACGCCCTTTACCACCCGACCATTATTTACATCCAGGCATGGAATGATTCTTTTCGTAAACATACTGCTGTCCTCCTATAATGCCACAAAATTTTCCAGAATCCGAAGTCCCGTATCACTGCTTTTTTCCGGGTGGAACTGGCAGGCGAATACATTCCCCTGCTCTACAGATGCATGAATCAGCGTGCTGTATTCCGTTGTCGCTTTTACGATGCTTTCATCCTCTGCTTTCAGATAATAAGAGTGTACAAAATATACATAAGGATCTTCTTCCAGACCTTGAAATAATCGTCCATTATTCTGAAGTTTCAGAGAATTCCATCCCATATGAGGAATCTTCAGTCCTTCCTGTTCCGGAATACGAAGAATCTCTCCCTTCAGCACGCCAAGTCCTTCCACACCGGGCGTTTCATCGCTGCGTTCAAATAAAAGCTGGAGTCCCAGGCAGATTCCAAGCAGTGGTATCTGTCTCTTTACAACTTCATGTATCACCTTGTCCAACCCATATTTTCTAAGATTGTGCATGGCATCACCAAATGCTCCCACTCCCGGAAGAATTACTTTATCCGCCTTCAGAATCGTCTCTCTGTCACGGGTGATCACCGGCTCTTCTCCCAACAAAATCAATGCCTTCTCTACACTCTTGATATTTCCTGCATCATAATCAATAATCGCTATCATTTGTCTGCCCTCGCTGTCTTCATTTGTAACTTGCATCATGTGATTATTATAGACGTTTTTCTCTATAGGGGCAAGAGTTTTCAATTACTTTACATCCAGCTCAAACCAGAATTCCACTCCATTATCATAATTTTTCTCACCATACGCCTGGTGCAGAGATTCCATAATTGCCTTGACGATAGAAAGCCCGATACCATTTCCTCCATATTCTCTTGTTCGCGCCTTATCCACTTTGTAAAACTTCTCCCAGATATGTTCCACGTCTTCTTCCGGAATCGGATTGCCTGTGTTAAACACACTGATATGTGCCTTTTCATTTATTTCTACGATTTTAATCTCGATAACCTTTTCGCCTTCCGCATGATTCAGTGCATTATTCACATAATTTCGCAGCACCTGCTCCACCTTGAATTCATCTGCCCATACATATACCGGATTTTCCTGTCTGAAAATAACGTGTACTTCCTTCTGGGTGATCATAATATCCAGGCTCTGCAGTACCCCACGAATCAGATCCGTAAGATTAAACCGTTCAAACTGCACATCATTATCTCCAAATTCAAGCTGATTCAGTGTCAGAAGGTTCTTCACCATCTGATTCATCTTTCCGGCTTCATCCATAATCACATCACAGTAGAATTCCCTGCTCTCCGGATCATCGCTGACTCCCTCTTTTAAGCCTTCCGCATATCCTTGAATCAGCGCGATCGGCGTCTTCAGTTCATGGGAAACATTCCCAAGGAATTCCGTTCGCATACGTTCGAGCTTCTCTTTCTGCTCAATATCCATCTGCAATTCATTATTCGCCTTCTTCAGATCGGAAATCGTCTGTTCCAGTTTTTCAGACATCTGATTAAAACTCTGACCCAGAATACCGATTTCATTGCTTCCCCCACTTGTATACTTGGCCTCAAAATCCAGATCCGCCATTTTCTGAGAAAGAGCAGCCAGCTCCATCAGAGGTTCTGAAAGTTTTTTCGAAAAATACCATGCAGCAAACAGGCTCAGTAAGATAACAATGCCACCAACCATTCCGATAAACTGATTAAAAATTCTCACCGCCGACCGAATACTGTCAAGCGGACTTCTCAGCAAGAATACGGAGCCGTTCTCAAACTCTCCCCACATCTCAATGTACTCTGTACTGTTCTGCATATCCATTGATCTGCTGATAACATACTCATCCGTTTTTTTCAGAATCTCCTGATTGTTCTTATTAAACAGATATCCCATAAGCTGGTTCTTCATCACCGTTTCCAGATTCCTGGCGTTCGTATAAATATAAGAAGCTTCCGGATCGATCACAACAACAGCAATATTGTTCTTTTCCGTCAATTTACTCAGCTCACTTCCCGGAGTTTCTTCCATCAATGTCCCGCTTATAACACCATTTTTCAAAAGAGAATAGGTTCTGACAAATTCCGACTGCTTCTCAGCAATATAGTATTTTTCCAGGAACCCCCCGTTCACCGCCATAAATACCAGCATCATAACGACAACAATACCGACGAATACCATCATCATCTGCAGCTTAATCGAATGTTTCATTATGCCACCTCAAACTTGTATCCCATACCCCAGATCGTCTTAATGTAATCCCCTTTATCCCCAAGTTTGCTCCTCAGTTTTTTTACATGGGTATCAATTGTACGGGCATCGCCGAAATAATCATAATTCCACACATTATTTAAAATTTTTTCCCTTGAAAGTGCAATTCCCTGGTTCTCCACAAAATACGTGAGTAATTCAAATTCCTTGAAACTTAACTCTACCGGCTTTCCATCGATTTTCACCATATGCGCGGTCTTATCAATCTCAATTCCACCGGCCGAGATCGTCTCTTCCGCCGCAAGCGCATTCGTTCTGCGCAGAATCGCTTCCACTCTGGCAACCAGGATCTTTGGGCTGAAAGGTTTGGATATATATTCATCCACTCCAAGCTCAAATCCCTGAAGCTCATCCCGTTCATCCCCCCGCGCTGTCAGCATGATGATCGGCACCTTCGATTCCTTGCGGATCTCCCTGCATGTCTGCCATCCGTCCATCTTCGGCATCATAACATCCAGAATAATAAGCGCAATATTCTTGTCCTCATAGAACCGGTCCATTGCCTCCAGACCGTCACCGGCCTCGACCACTTCAAATCCTTCCCTTTGCAGGAAGTCTTTGACCAGTTTACGCATCCTGCTCTCATCGTCTACTACCAGAATTTTTAATTTATCCATAAAAATGCTCCTCTCACTTTGGTATCTTCTTTATTTTCCCATTGTAACACGAAAATGTGTTGCATATGTGAATTAATTTTCGATATCATTCTCATAAAAAGTAAGAAAACCACCAGTCGTTTTTGATACGACTGGTGGTTTTCTATATTATTTCTTTTCTCCGGCAAAGATAAATCCCATAAATCTGATAAATGTATATACTACCAGGACAACGGCGATAATAGTTTCAATCAGCACCAGATACTTGAGTGCCGGTATCGGCTGTCCCATATTAGCCAGACAGGCCATCGTCTGCTTCGTAGCAATCGCACTGATTACGAACGGGAATGTAAATGCAGCATAGCTTGGATAGAATTTTAATTTCAGATATCCGATTGCTTTTACAAGCGCAAAAATATAAATCACTGTCGCTACAACTAACATCGCAAGAAGGAACCCTCTTGACTTAGGTGTCACAGACTGTACATAACCTGCGATGCAGAGGCTTGTAGGCGCTGCGTAAATACAGATCAGCGGCTGTGCCGGTTCCGGTACTTCCGGACACTTCACATAACGGATCGTCACAAGTACCAGCAGAATAATCAGCGTTACGAATCCGAACCAGAACGCTGCCGTTCCGATTCCAAGCTGTTCATATGCCGGTGCCGTAACTGCCGCAACAGCAATTCCCACATATACAATGTAATAACTTGCAAATACCTTTGGAAGCTGAAGTTTTAAAACAAACTTCACTGTAAAATAGACAATCAGCACAATATGTAATGCAATGGCAAAGAACCAGATATACATAGCTGCCGCTCCGATATAAGGTTTCACATAAGTGCTAAGCAGCATAAGCGCCATCGGAAATGTTCCGGCAACACTCGCCATGATCGGATTCTTCATATCCTCTTTGATCATCTGAGGAAACAGAAGCAGTTTTGCAAATATCAGAATCAGCAAAAATGCTGCCACGATACCGCATACAGAACGGATTCCCTCACCATAGCTTTGTAATAAATTTCCCAGTGCCGCAAATCCCAGCATAACCCCACAAAGAGGTACCGGAACTTTTTTAATCATATCTTTCATGTCACTCTCATCCTTTCTGTCAAAAAAAACTGTTTTCAATTTGTGAACTTCCGGGCAGATACACCGCCGGAAGTTCACATATTCTTCTAGATTTCAGCGAGTGTTCTTCTTGGTGCCGGTTCATCAATCTCATCCAGATTCTTGATACCAAGCTCGCGACAGACAATCTGAGCAACTTTCCATGCACACAGTCCTGTGAAGAAAATACACTGTTCTTTGTGTTCGCCTTTCCCTTTGTCAAACTCCTTCGTCAAGACTCTGCAGCATATTGCATTTTTCTGGTTTGCAACCTTGAACCAGTCATGTAGTTCTTTGGTCAGCTCCATACATTTTACGCTCTTTGGATTTGTCGGGCCATCCTGCTCTGTACGTCCGAAGAACATTCCAAGTGCCATGATACCTCCGTTAAATGCTCCGCATACACATCCTGATTTTCCGGCTCCAACTGCCATACCGGAAGCCATTGCGATAACCTCTTCGGGAACATCCAGCTTGAATTCGTCACGAATCGCACTGATCAGTGCTTCACAGCAATAGTATCCACCTTTGAATTTTTTCTCCGCTACCTGCTGCACCGCTCTCGGGCTGATTTCTGTTACACCAATTTTCATTTTTGTTTCCTCCTTCGTGTATCAATTACCTGAAGGATATTTTATCATATTGCATTTTTATACACTAATTTATAATTTTGATAAATATATTTGCGTTTTCTATAAGTTAAAATTTTCAAGAGAAAACCATCTGAAATCCTGTCAATTTTTGTGAATTATGTAGGATTTTCTAATTCAAGTCAACGTTTCGTTCCGCCCTTTCAACTATCTATTGATATCCCCTTCCCGGATTCTGTCCATCCATTCCTTCACATGTTTCTGGAAAATGTCAACACCGTTTCCAACCGTTTCATTCTTCCGCGTCAGCATACAGATCTTCCATTCATAGTCTCCGTCCGCAAACGGAATCAGTACCATGTTATCGTGCCCCATATCATCGGAAACAAAATCAACCGTAACAGAAATGCCCTTGTTTTCTCTGACCATTTTGTGGCATAAACTGAATCCGCTTGTTTCAAACATGATGTTCGGCTCAAATCCGGCTTCACGGCACTTATTCACGATCAGATCGTGAATCTTAAACTCTCTGCTTTCTATATAAAGAGGCTCTCCTCTTAAATCCTGTATCGTAACCGTTTCTTTTCTGCTGAGCGGATGGTTTTCATTCACCAAAAGTTTTACCGGAAAAGCGGAAAGCTCTGATACATCATATTTTTCTTCATCACAGGGTGCCAGCGAAAAGGCAACATTCCCTTCCCCGGCAAGAAACCATCGTTCCACCTGCTTATCAGGGCATTCTCTGCTGTGGAACTCAATCTCAGGATACTTCTTCTTGAAATCCAAAATGCACTCCGGAGTAACCAGACGCACGATACCAAATGCGGAAAGCAGATCCACCACCCCATGTTCTTTTTGTTTGATCCGAAGGAGTTCATTTCTCATATCAAAGTACTCTTTCATTGCCTTTTTTGCATACTCAAGGAAATGTCTGCCTGCTTCCGACAATTCCATCCCGTTTCCCGTACGCAGAAACAACTCACAGTCACATTCATTTTCCAGATTTTTGATGACTTTGCTTATTCCCTGCGGGGTCATATACAATAATTTGGACGCCTTCGTGAGGTGTTTCGTCTCAGCCACCGTAATAAACACATTGAAATCTTTGACATTCATCGATTATCATCTCCTGAAAATTTTATAAAATTATTATAATCCAACAATTGATTTATTTTCGTCCGGTGCTATAATATGATTTAATGAAATTTATAAGCAGCACGGAAGCATAGCTCAGCCGGGATGAGCGTTCGCCTCACACGCGAGAGGTCACGGGTTCGAGCCCCGTTGCTTCCACTTTGGGGTATTAGCGCAGTTGGGAGCGCGTTACATTCGCATTGTAAAGGCCACGGGTTCGAATCCCGTATACTCCATTTCATAAAGGAGTACCGCAAAATCATTGGTTATTTGCGATACTCCCTTTATTTCTATAGATATTATACTAGTGTTCTCTTTTCTTGTAAAGAATCTATAAATATATCCCTCAGTATCCTAAGCAAAGCCCTAAGTAAAGTTTTCATCCACCCCTTGACATCCCCCCGGCATCCCATTTATAATAACATATGCGTCGGATATTTCCGACCTCTGCATATTCATAATACATCAAGAACATGCAGACAGATAAACCAGGGCTTGTACTGGTTTCGACGGGGGTTTGGAAGTTGGAGAAGCCATCCGCGGGACGGGACCGCGCAGTAAACCGTATTTAAAATTAAACGCAGACGATAATTACGCGTTAGCTGCCTAGTTTGCAGCAGTCGGCCTTAGGTCGCTCATCGCTTAAGTAACCGGCTTCGACCAGATGAGGCACTTCGTTCTCAAAGCTTTGAGGGAATGGAAGATTTTATGAAGCTACTGAATTCGGCAGCCTGTCATTAGGCGTCCGAAGGAGGGAATGTCAAAGTAATGACTGTGATGGGAGATGCTCTGATGGATGAGCTTTCGGACAGGGGTTCGATTCCCCTCAAGTCCAGTTCTCAATTTTAGCGGAAAGCCCTTATTTTACTGGGGGTTTTCCGTTTTTCACTTTCTGGAAATTGTACTATTTTGTTATCCCCGTTTGTCACGCTTTTTTTACTAGATATTGTGGAATTAGTATGTTCTGTTCCTGCTAATGCATTCAATACTAATGTATCCGTTTCTGTCGTATCTGCTATATTGAAAATATAATGTTTCAATGTAGTGGACTCGTCTGCATGACCTAACATTTTACTAATAATTGTGATTGATACACCACGCTGATATAATGTCGAAGCATATGTCTTTCTTATTTTGTGCATGCTTCTTACTGGAATATTTATTTTTTCACAGCCATTCCTTAATTGTCCATCAACAGCACCTTCTGTTATTGTTGTACCGTCTTTTGTTAAAAACAAATAACCTTCATTGAACTTCCCATTTGTTTCGTTTGTCTGTTTTATACGCCTTATGTATTCCAGAGCTTTTTCTGTAAGTGGAACAAATCTGTCTCCACAATCACTCTTTGTGTATTCCACAATGTGATAGCCGTTTCCCTTTACATTCTTTAAATTTGTTATATCACTGTCCTTTATAAGCTGTCTGCAAACATGTATTTTGTATATTCCCTTTTCCATAACAATATCTGATTCTTTTAATGCTAGTATTTCTCCGCATCTTAAACCGATTTCAAAATCAAGCATTATAGCGAATGGAACATTATTTGTAGGATTCTCTGAAATCCTTCTTTCCATTTCTTCTAAAAGCATTTCTTTTTCTTTTATTGTGAACACTTCTTTTTCGCTCGGTTTTTTTCTATTTGGAATTATTTTTTTCTTGTTCACTTCTACTCTGTATGGACTTCTTGTGATATATTCAGCGTTAACAGCATACTCATATGTTTGTTTTAAAATTCCACACATATTGCAAAACGCTTTATTTTTCATTTCATAGCGATTTACAATATCATTCAGAAAATTGTCTACATCAATTCTTGTTATTGTTTTAAATGGCATATGAATAAATTCTTTGTTTGGTTCATAGAACTTTTTCCAGTCTACCATCATTCGCCTTATTGTATCATTAGACACTTTGCCTTTTTTGTATTCCATAAACTCATAGAAAAGCTCTTCCAAAGTTGTGTTATTTTTGTTCTCAACTTCTTTTTGCTTTTTCTCTAAGTCCATGTAATATTCGCATAGTTTTTCTTCAACACGCTTTCTGTCTTTACTTCTACACCTAAAAACACCTTGTTCCAGTGTTGCGTCTGGTATGCGAACACACCAATCTTTCCCGTAAAGTTTTATTTTATCACCGTGTTTTTTTAGTATTTCGGCTTTCTTCATGTTCTTTGTACTTTCCAGTACATCTGCATAATCAATTATACCATGTTCTATGGCATATTCAAAATCTATATTAAGATTATTCATCAAACATTACTCCATTTTTATCCATCATCTATATAAGTTCTCATAGTTTCACTCCTTCACTTTCTGTATGTGCGATTCTGTAACCGCTTAATTGTTTTTCTTCTGAATTGTTTCAACTAACTTATTGTATTTTTCGATTACCTCTTCAATTTCACCAGAAGTTGTCTCAATTTCTTCTTTCAATTCCCGTTTGTATAAGTACAAGCTGTTCCTGCTAATTCCTGCTTGTGTTTGCGTTTCTGCATCTGATAATGTACCGCCAAAGGTTTTGTTATGTTTCAGAATGATTTGTTTGGAAAGAATAGCTTTCTTCACAGTAAGAGTAGCACCCTTTTTCTGTCCTATCTGTTTTCCTGCCTGTCTTGCTGTCTCAATTCCTTCCTTTGTTCTCTGGTGTAAGTCCTGCACTTCCTTCTCTGACTGTTCAAAAGCAATTTCAATTTGTTTTTTAGCAAGTATCATTAAATACTCATTTACTCCTTTTAGAATCACGTCAACCTCTGTTCCTGTCATTTCTAACTGATTATTCACAGCCTGCTTATATGTTGCTGTATCAATATAATGTTCCTTCAAGAAAACCAAATTGACACCCTTATCATACAATTTCTGATATAATTGAAATCCTTCATCCGCTGTTCTACTCATTCGTGATACAGAATCAAAAACGATTGTATCATTTGCCTGTACTCTTTTCAGAATCTTGTTCAGTTCCTTTCTCCCTTGGAACTTTGTACCCGTGTATGTTTCCTTCACAATTTTTGCATCTGGATAGGAAGAAAGAATATTTCTAACCTGCCTATCAATATTTTGTTTTGCTGTTGATATTCTACAATAACCATATGTTGTCATGCTGTTTCCTTTCATTGTACCAAAAATGACGACCGTTTGTTTTTACACTTATATAATATCATTAACAATTGAAAAAGTCAATCACTTTTGGTACTTTTTAAGAAAAGGTATGACTTGGTACTATGTCCTGTTACTTTTTATTTCCTGCATTAATAACCAAATCGCAGATTCTTCTCCCAAACATAACTCAATATGCCGGAGAATCCATCTGAACAACTTGTACCGGATTTTGTATTTCTTTTTATATACATCAGTCAAAACACAATAATATGCAACTTTGTCCGAAACTGCACTTTTATTATCTTCCATAATTTACACCTCCATATGATTTAATGTATCTAGGAAAACATGATAATTAATAAGATACTTCTTGCCAACTCTAATGTAAGGAACTTTCTTTTCTTCAACAATCATCTTGCGTAACAATTGATAAGGTAATCCTGTTTTCTCTGTAAGTTCATTTAATGATAGAAGAGTTGGACACTCTGGAAGTTCCTGTATTAGCTTTTTTCTCTTGTTCATTGTGATTGAACGCTTGACCTGTTTTGCAAGGTCTGAAAGTTCTTTTGACTGTGTGTTTTTACTCATATTACTCAGACTCCTTTCTGAAATAGTAACTCTCAGCACTTCCTACTTTCTTTAGCGCATTTCTCAGATTTAAGGATTTCATATATTGCTTACCTAGTTGTGATGACTTCTCAGCTAACAAAACTTCTTTGTTACGCTCCCATACAACTTCTGCTTCACTCTTTGTGTTCTCAGCAATTACTCTCTTCATCTTTTCAGAAAACAAATTGCTATACTGTGGCAATGAACTCATTTGTGATAATGCTAAGGCTGTTACCCTATCACAATTCTTAACGTAGTTACCTAAACGTCTTCTGTTTGCATCTTCAACATTTCCCATTGTTAACATGATTTCAAGTAGTTTGTTTTCTTTTCTGACGTTTAGCTCCCGTAACACGTCAATAGACTCTTGAAACTTATCTTTTTTAATTTTGTCAATCTCTGCGCTGATTCTGTCTATATTGTTTTGCGTGTCCTGTGTTACTACTTTAATGCGGTCTGTCAGCTTTCCATTCAATTTAACCACATCCATACTGTGTTCACCTGCTTCTTTTGCAAACGCATTGATTACATTTCTACACTGTAAAAAACTTCTTGCATCATTGACCTGTTCAATCAATCGTAATATTGAATTATATTTCTGAGCCAACCGATACGCTCTATCTTCTGGTGTTTCCTTAGCTCTGTTTCCTCTTGTACTGTTGTACGCTCTTTCCGCTATTAAACTCATAATTAATAATCCTCCTTTTTATATGCCTGTATGGCTTTGTATCTTGCGATTCAAGCGACTTTTATTTGTTTGGGATATAAATATCATCCTCACCCCATCCTTCATCGTCCTCTGTATCTTCACATAATAGATTGTTCTCTGCATCCCATATTTCCTGTTCATCCTGTTTGTTTTGTTTATATTCATTTCCAGTTGGCAGAAGATTGATTGTGACCGTGCCTGCCAATTGTTGTCGTTCTTCCTCTTTGCACACTCTGTAATCCTTCCCAACAAATTTATCAATGATATACTGATTAGCAAGTAACCTTGTACGCATATCCATTGCGCTGTTGGCTATTTTCCATATGTTCTCCACAGCTTGTGCACTGTGCTTTTTTATGGCTTCATCGAATTGTTTCTTCTGTTCTGTTTCCCACGCAGATAATTGTTTTCTCGCCATCTGCGTACCTCCTTGATTAATTATGTATTCCCGTATCTTTAGTCCTATTTTTTCATGCTTTGTTTTTGAAAGAATCCCGTAAACTAGGGCTTTGTTTGATGTTTACTACTTTCGAAAACAGGACACGCATGTCCTTTTTTTTACTCATTAATGATTCCCTTCGATATCTCAACAAAATCATCTATCACACCTTCATGTATTTCAATCTCTCCCGATTGTTTTACCCTGCGTATTGCGTGGTCTGCCGAATTATCTTTGTCGTAATACCTTTTACACGCCTTTTTAAATAGTGAGAAATCCCACTCTACTATGTTTCTATTAATCAATGCTACTGTTGTGGGATGTCCACCAATTCGCTCTAGGTCATTATAGATGACACTAATACAATCTTTATAGAATGGATGTCCACTATTGTTCCAAAATGCATCTACGAAGTATTTCTTATAATCTGACCTGTATACTGCCAGAAGCTTGTTGATAGATTCCACGGTGAGAAACTCTTGTAATGTCCTACCTGCTTTTGCAAAATCCAATCCAGCTCGATTGTATACGGTTTCAAGTCTAACAATGCCCTCGTCTTTGATGTTCTGCTCTAACGATTTGTTGTATATTTTGAAACACATTCTGCCATTGCTCAATTGTTCTGTGCGTATTGATTCGATTTGAAAACCGCTCTGCAAAGATGACACCTTTTTATATCTTTTCCCCTTTTTCTTACCATGCATGCAAACATAGACTTTTCCATCCTTTGCCAATAACATGTGTGCAATCATGTTCAGCATCGGTTCTACATTTTTTGTATTTTGTAAGGCAATTGTGCTGTTTACTTCTGCTGTTGAAACAATCAATTCTGGATAGCTTTCACCAAACAACTTTTTCATCTCTGTTGTTATAAACTCTGTGATTTCATATAAATGAACTACATCAAGAACAGTGAACGGGTGATTGTTTGTTTCACGCAAACACTTCGGAAGGTTTATATTCAAACGATATCCATGTTCCTTTCCTTGCTTATGTCTCATTGTACCAACCACAAGTCCCGTTCTTTTGCTTAGAAATTCATAATTGTTGTATACTAATTCATATTCTGTTTTAATGTCAATTTCTATTGTGTCGAGCCCGACTTCCAATAGATTCTTTTTTTTTGTGCTTTTTCTGTGTTTCATTGTTTTTCCTCCTGCATACTACATAAACAAAAAGCACTCTTAGCAATTACATTGGTCGGATGTAACTGGAAGAGTGCTTTCCTTCTTTTCTACCTATGAGAACGACAGAAGAACAATTATTATGTGTATGGGGCTTTTTCAAGGCAAACATTTAATAACACCGCCTATGTGTTATGTTAACCACCATCAATACATAGTAAGCACAAAACAAGACCAATGGATGTACTTTTTTACTCATATTTGATTTTAACTTCAATGAATTGTATATGTCCGACGCTGGACTTGATTTGTTATATTTGAATGAAAATATTATTTAACTTATATCTATAGTATATCACAACTTACAAGACTTGTCAATAATATTTTTTAATGTTATAATAAAAAATTACATTCATTTAACTATCTGCATTTCTGAGATACCTCTGTAAGTCCATATTTTGCGATTCTAGCCACTTTAACTAAATAGCCTATACTTCATACATATGGGTTAAAAATAACCATGTAAATACACTGTATTACAATGTGCTTGCATCGTTATTTTTAATAAGCAGATGTACTGGGATTTCTCCTTCCCTAAATGTTGTATTTATCCCCGTTGTATCCCCGTCATTTTCACGAACGCTAAAAACCTTATATTTTCGGCACCCGAAAAACACAATAGGGATTCGATTCCCCTCAGGTCCATATGAGAAAAGCCTTGAAAATGCTGGATTTTCAAGGCTTTTCCTTTTGTATGTTAAAAACGATCCTTTTATATCATTGTGGAGTAGCACTTCTTTCCACACATTCCTATAACTCATGATAATACGGACAAATATCCTCATAACTTCCGTCTTTCATACGGAATCCATTCGGGATCGTCCCGAGCTGAACGAATCCCAGCCGTTCGTAAAGATGCCTTGCATGCACATTCGTCGCTACGACTGCATTAAACTGCAGGACACCGAATCCATGCTTCTTCCCCTGTTCCAGACAATCAAGAACCAGTTTTTCTCCGATGTGAAGTCCTCTTTTCTCGGAACGAACCGCATAACTCGCATTACAGATATGCCCGCATCTTCCCACATTATTCGGGTGGAGAATATATAGACCCATAATTCGTTCCGTTTCTGTATCGACCGCTACACCGCAGTAACTCTGGCTGTCAAAAAACACTTTTCCCGACGCCTCATCCAGACATTCCTCCTGCGGAAATGCAATTCCTTCTTCTACAACTTCATTCCAGATCTCGACCATCTGATCCAGGTCTTCCGGTGCATATTCTCTTATTTCAATATCACGGCTCATCTGTCCGTTCCTCCTTCCCATCCCTTGCATACATCAATCCATTCTGTACAAGAAGAATAGCGTTCCAGTTCTTCAATCGTAAGTTCAATCGCGCTGTTACTGCTTCCACATGCCGGAAATACTGTCTCAAACCGTTTCAGAGATTCGTCCAGATAAACGGTAACTCCTTCATTCACCGCAAATGGGCAGACGCCGCCGACAGCATGTCCCACCAGTTGTTCGGCTTCTTCCGGTGTAAGCATTTTCGCTTTCTTTACAAACTTTTCTTTATATTTATGCTTATCAATCTTCGCATCTCCGGCTGTTACGATCAGAATCGGAGCGTCATTTACCATAAAAGAAAGTGTCTTTGCAATTCTGCACGGCTCGCACCCCACCGCTTCTGCCGCAAGCTCCACCGTTGCACTCGATACCGGAAATTCCAGTATCCTGTCCTCCATACCATATGCTTTGAAATACTCTTTTACTTTGTCGATTGCCATATTCCTATGCCTCCTGTTGATGTAAAAAACCGTTATACCGGGGCTTCCCCTTAGTATAACGGTTTTCATATCGAATTACAATATCGAACCTTATGCTTCTTTTGTGATCAGAAGTCCGCTTTTGAGCAGAACCGGACGAAGTGCATTGTAGATGACCGCTACGAGAATCGTAGAGACAATTGCATTAACAAATGTTGTCATGGTACTCCATTTTGCCAGTACAGATGCCATCTCCTGCGGCTGCCCGAGAATATACTGTTTGTAGAAGTATCCCACAAGCGGATCTGCGATCACATTAAATCCAAGTCCGAAGGCGGATGCGATCACGCTCCATTTGAAAATGTATTTCTTATCTGTGCTTTCGTTGATCTTTGCCACTTTGTGTGCCACCAGTCCTACGATCAGACCGATGCAGAATTTGAGGACAAATGTCTTCGGTGCTACAGTGATGTATACCGGATCCATAATGTCTGCAATTGACATACCGATTGCTCCTGCCAGTCCTCCGTACACTCCGCCGACAAGCAGCGCGCCAAGAACACAGAATGCATTTCCGATATGAAGAGATGTTGCATCTCCTCCCGGCATCGGAATCTTAATCTGTAAAAATGTAAAAGATACATAGCAAAGTGCTGCCAAAAGAGCAGTCTGTGCGATTTTTAATACGGTTGTATTTTTCTGTCTCATGTTACGTCTCATCCTTTCTTCTTGTTCCCTATTTTTATTTCTCAAGGATAGACCTATATTACCGCTTGACTGTCTTTTTAGAAATACACAATTTTCATTATTTTTATATGTACAGTTTTAATCCAGACCCAATATTTCCGCCAGCACTTCCACCATAATTTCGTTGGTGCAGGATTTTACATACCCCATCATATGCAGCGCAATCTCATCCCATTTTTCGGCATCTGTCAGATCAGCTCTGTTTTTCGTCATGTCAATCAGCTGAACAAGCTGCGGTGCCAGTTCCTCATACGTTTCCAATGTCTGCTGAGTTACCATTTTGTTCAAATCTTCTTTTGTCCGTGGTACCAACTTCTCTTCCTCCTAATCATCCGTTTTTCTTTATCTTTGCTTCCATCAATGCGAATCGCTTATCCGAAATTCCGCACTTTAAAGTCTCTCTCAGCTTCCCTCTTCTGGTCTTTTTTCGCGATGTCATCGCGCTTATCATATAGTTTTTTACCTTTTGCCAGTCCGATCTCCACTTTGACAAGGCTTCCGCTGAAGTACACTCTTAACGGCACGATTGCCATTCCTTTTTCCTTGATCTTGCCGAGCAGTTTGTTGATCTCACTTTTATGAAGCAGCAGTTTTCTCACTCTGAGCGGATCTTTATTGAATATATTTCCTTTCTCGTATGGACTGATGTGCATTCCGTAAATGAACATTTCTCCGTTTTCGATCCGGATAAATGATTCCTTGATACTGCATTTTCCCATACGGAGAGATTTTACCTCTGTCCCTGCAAGGGCGATCCCTGCCTCGTAAGTATCGAGTATAAAATAGTCATGATATGCTTTCTTGTTATTCGCGATCAGTTTTCCCTGCGTTTTTGCCATCTTGCCTCTCCTTATACCAATTCAAAATCAATCGTTCTTGCTATCGTATCACAGCCCGTCACACGGACTTTCACTTTCTGACCCAATTCATATCTCTTACCTGTGTGAGTACCGACCATCTGAAAATGAGTCTCATCATAATCATAATGATCATCCATCATATTTGCAACATGAACCAGCCCTTCCACCGTATTCGGAAGCTCCACATAAAGTCCCCATTTCGTGATACCGGAAATAACTCCCTCGAATTCTTCTCCGTAGAATTTCTTCATATATTGAACTTTTTTCAGCTTCACCGTCTCACGTTCTGCTTCATCCGCACGGCGTTCCAGGCTGCTCGCCTGCATCGTAACCTCTGTCAGGATCTTCGCGTAATGATCTCTTCGGCTTTCTGTCATTCTTCCGCGCAGATTATCCTTGATAATCCGATGAATCTGCAGATCGGGATAGCGCCTGATCGGCGATGTGAAATGTGTATAGTACTGTGTTGCAAGTCCAAAATGTCCGTCATTGTCCGGCGAATACTTCGCCTGTTTCATGGAACGAAGGGTCAGCCGGGAGATCATTGCTTCTTCCTGGCTTCCTTCTATCTTATCCAGCAGTTTCTGCACCTCTTTCGGACGAATCTCCTGTCCTTTCGGAACGTGCATCGTATAGCCGAAATTCTGGATAAATGTGATCAGTTTCTTCATTTTTTCTTCATCCGGCGCTTCATGGACTCTGTATACAAACGGGATTTCCTGCCAGAAATATTCTTCTGCCACCGTCTCATTGGCAAGAAGCATGAAATCTTCAATGATCTTTGTGGCTACATTTCTGTCATACGCCTTGATTTCCAGAGGTGTACCGTCTTCATCCAGCACCATCTTGGATTCCGGGAAGTCGAAATCAATTGCCCCTCGTTTGTGCCTTCTGTTCCTAAGGATCTCAGAAAGTTCTTTCATCAGCTCAAACATCGGAATCAGTGTCTGATAGCGCCGGCATTCTTCCTCGTCATGCTCCTCCAGGATCTTCTTCACACTGGTATAACTCATCCGCTCATCCACATTGACCACCGTCTCTGCGATCTGATGGTCGATTACGTTTCCTTTTGAATCCACCGTCATGATACAACTGAGTGCCAGCCTGTCTTCGCCTGCATTTAAAGAACACATGCCGTTTGAAAGTACATGCGGCAACATAGGGATTACACGGTCTGCCAGATACACACTGGTCCCTCTTTTTAATGCCTCTCTGTCCAATGCGCTGTTTTCCTGCACATAATTCGTCACATCCGCAATGTGAACACCGAGGATATAGTTGTCCCCTTCCTTTGTCAACGTGATCGCGTCATCCAGATCCTTGGCATCCTCACCGTCGATCGTGACCGTCTGCCAGTCCCGGACATCCTTCCTTCCTGCCATGTCTGCTCCGGTCACCGGCTTTGCCACCCGCTCTGCCTGATTCAGCACTTTTTCCGGGAATTCGCTCGGAAGATCATATGCCTTCACGATAGAAAGGATGTCCACCCCCGGATCATTTGCATGACCAAGAATCTCTACGATCCTGCCTTCCGGTTTCTTTCTCTCTCCTCCATAAGATGTCAGTTCCACGACAACCTTATGTCCGGTCACAGCTCCTTTTGACTGCTCTGCCGGGACAAAAATATCCTGTAAGATCCGTTCATTATCCGGCACTACAAAACCGAAATTCTTTCTGCTCTGATAATAACCGACCAGTCTTTGCGTTCCCCGATTCACAATCTTCAGGATCTTTCCTTCTCTTCGTCTTCCTTCCGGTGCCTTCGTAATGGCGACTTCCACTTCATCCCCCTGCATGGCACCGCCCATATCCTCTTCACCGATAAAAATATCCTCCGGCTCTCCTTCCACCGTCACAAATCCGAATCCTCTTGCGTTCGCCTGAAAGATTCCGCGCAGATGCTTCGCTTCCCCTTTGATATATTTCCCTTTCTGAGTGACATGAACCTTGCCTTCTGCCTCCAGCGAATCCATTACTGCCTTCAGTTCATCTCTCTGATCTTTTGGCACCTGCAGCAGCATCGCAAGTTCTTTCAGCTTCATCGGCACATAGAACTCGTCACAGATAAATTCATACATGATTTTCTTCCGCTTTTCAAATATCTCGTCCATTTTTTATCTCCCTGTTTTACTCCCTCGGGCCTCTGTATCGAAAAAAGAACACCCTATAATTACTATAGAGTGTTCCTCATTTTCAACCATTCATTCGTTAACCAAATACTTTCAGATTCAGCACTGCTGCAAGTACGATAAAGAGAACTGCAAGAAACTTGGTAGACTTCACAAGTGCACCTTCCATAGAACGTCCCTTATGCTGTCCCCAGTACGTATCGGCTGCTCCCGCGATCGTTCCAAGACCTGCTGACTTGCCTTCCTGAAGTAATACGATTGTTGTCAATGCGACACAGTCTATTGCAAAAAGTATTAAAAGAACCGTTTTCAAAATCTCCATTATTCACACCTCCTGATGGATAAACCATGATTATTCTACCATACTATGATGTGTTATTCAAGAAAATTTTTCCTCTTTTTAAATTAATATGTAACTGTTCAGAGCCAAGCAGATTTGATAAAAAAGGCCGATGAATGCTTGCATTCGCGAGAGCCTTTTTTGACAAATCTATTTGGCGGATACGCCACACTGAGAAAACACGAAGTGTTTTCGAGGTTGGCTCTGAACAGTTACATTAATATAAAAAGCTCTGTCTCATTTTCTATTGCATCCGAAAATGCCAGATTATATAATGATGTTATATGCTTTTTATTTTATATAGGCTCTTTCATAGAGCCGTCAGAATGTAAGTCACCCAAAGCACAAAGGAGTTTCTGCCATGAATATCATCAATAAGAAAACGGCTCAGCAGATCGTTGATACTGTCAAGGATGTCTGTGGGCACAATATAAATTTCATCAATGAAAACGGCATGATCATTGCAAGTACAGATTTAACGCGCATCGGCACCTTCCATGAGGGTGGAAAACAAGTGATCAAGACCGGAATTCCTCTGGAAGTTTACGAAGACAACAGCCTTTCCGGCACACAAAAGGGTGTGAATATTCCGGTGACACACAATGGCATTCTGACTGCCGTAATCGGAATCAGTGGGGAACCGGACGAGGTACGAAGTTATGCTTACCTTGCTGAGAAGATTACCCGTCTTCTGATCCGCGAGCAGGAACTGAATGCCGCTTCCCGGACTCAGGCTGAGAAAAAAACTTACTTGATTCAGACACTGTTAAATGGCAATATTGAAAATCCGGAATACATTCAGAAAATGCTTCAGGAATTTCATCTAAATGCTAAGAAGCCAAAACGTGTTCTTCTTCTACAAGTATGCTCTCACGAAGGACGTTCCGGGATTTCCACCGTCGAATCCGCCATTCATCATCTCTTTGAACGGATTCCGGATTCTGTATTCTGTTTTCAGTATCCGAACGAATTTGCAGCGATCATTGACAGTACTTCATTCGATACGCATCAGACAATTCTCGAGTCTTTTGTTTCTGCCAGAGATGATGTGCTTCTTGGAGTTGGACGAACAGACAGTATCTATCAGCTTGATGATTCTCTTCGTACCGCCCGGATTGCTCTGGAAAGTCTCTCCGGTTCAGAGACACATTTTGCCCTTTTTGACAAACTGACTTTGGAAATCATTCTGGCCAGGATAGATTCGGTAACCAAAAAAGACTTTTTATCTAAGGCAGCTGCAGGACTTTCCTCCGAAGAGTTTTCTTTGCTGCGCACCTATTTCGAGGAAGAGCAATCGCTTAACCGAACCTGCGAGAAGCTTTTTCTACATAAAAATACACTTCAATATAAGCTTGACCGCATCTATCGCATTTGTGGATTGAATCCACGCCGATTTCAGGATGCTGTCATTCTCTACCTTGCAGTGAAACTATACTATACGATATCAAGGTAAGTCTTATGCTTAGGCATAGGAAACACTTCAATTTCTTATCATTTGTTTCTTGCATTTTATAACGATTTACGGATTTTTTGGGGAATCATCTTTTTTGACACGTAGTTTCAGCGCACTGCTACGGACTATTATAAATTTATTTCTTTTTGACACGTAACTTAAGGAAAATGCTACGGATTATTCTCTTTTTTCTTCTTTTCAATACGTAAACTATTATATAGCTAGCTACGCTGAGACTTTTTGCCATGTGCAATCGGAGAAATAGGCAAGTTATTTAGTATAGCGTCCGATAAAGTACAGTTTACAAGGGACTACACAGGGTAGGTATCTGACGGGAGGGGTGCCGCCAGTCAGATTTTCCATGTGATGTTCAAGCTGTCGCTTGTGGCGGCTATGGTGGTGATCATCAAATCCACCACACGCCGCTTGTCATCAAAAGATACATTCTCCCAGGTATCGAGGTAGCCGGAAATCTGGCTGACCTGTTCCGGGCTGATGGCCTCCACAGTCAACTCCGCTATCCTTGCCAGAAGTTCCTGCTTGCGCCCGTCCAGTTCCGCTATCTTCACATTCACATAGGAGAACAGGACATTGTTTGCCCCCGTCAGACTGTCCACCAGCTTTTCAATCTCGCTGTCTACATGGGCAAGTTCCACTTGCAGGGCGGTGATTTTCGGGTTTGCCTTTGCCGCTTTCTTTTTTCCTGTCAGCGTCTTGTAGCTTGCCAGCTTCTTTACCATCTGCTGATAAACAACCGCTTCCAGTTCCGAAGTGATGATTTTCCCACAGCCAGGACAGCTTTTATTGTCCAGCCGTTTCGTGCAGCGGAGATACTGTTTGCCGGAGGGATTGTAGATACTCATAAGAGCATACCCGCAATTCCCGCACTTGATTTTTCCTGCCAGCCATGTGTGGGTGGCTTTCCGGGCAGACTGGATTTTCATGTTGTTCATCAGCTTCTTGCGGCAGGTCAGCCAGGTGTCGGAGGGGACGATACCCTCATGGGGAGCCAGTACCAGCATTTGGTCTTTTAAGTCGTTTTTCTTGCTGGCCTTTACATCTCGCCCTTGATACAGATAGCAGCCGTTCATGCCCGTAAAATCGGCAACGTCATTGACAATGACTGTACCTTGACTTTTGAAAAATTCGTACACATCAAGGTCTGCCTGCACATAGACAGGATTGCGTAACATCTGCGCCAGCGTGGGGCGTATCAGCTCTTTGCCATGGAACAAAATCCCCTGTTCGGCAAAGTACCGGGTAATGTCCCCGTAGGAAGTTGTGGGCTGGGCGTACATCTCAAACATCAGCCGGATATTGGCCGCTTCCTCCGGGTTTACCACCAGCTTCTTTGTGTTGATACCGTCCATCTTGATAGGCTCCGTATGGAAGCCGTAAGGGGCTTTCCCGCCCATCTTAAAGCCCCGCTGACTGCGGGAGTAGTAAGCGTCCGTTACCCGCTTCTGTATCGTTTCCCGTTCAAGCTGGGCGAACACGATACAGATATTCAGCATGGCCCGTCCCATCGGCGTGGAGGTATCAAACTTTTCCGTAGAGGACACAAACTCCACATTGTACTGCTGGAACAGCTCCATCATGTTGGCAAAGTCCAGAATGGAACGGCTGATACGGTCGAGCTTGTAAACCACGACCTTTGCAATCAAGCCCCGCTTGATGTCCCGCACCAGTTCTTGAAACTTCGGACGGTCTGTGTTCTTGCCGCTGTACCCTTTGTCTGTGTATTCCTTGCAGTTACCGCCTTTCAACTCGTATTTGCAAAATTCAATCTGGCTTTCAATGGAAATGCTGTCCTTTTTGTCTACCGATTGTCTTGCATAGATTGCGTCTATCCGATTGTTCATATTGTCGCTCCTTTTCTTAAAAAAGAAACGGAGCTGCTGACAGTTCTATTATACCGCCAGCAGCCCCGCAAATCAATGATGGGTTTGGAAAACCTTATGTCCCGGCTTCCTCACTCTCCCGCTTGTCGGCGTACTTGCGGAACACCTCATAAAGCTGCTGTTCCAGTTCCCGGCGTTTGGCTGCTTCCTGTTCCGGCGTGAACACCGGGGAGAGATTTTCCAGTGTGATTTCCTTTCCCTGAAAAGTCACGATTTCGATTTCCTTTTTGTATCTGATATTACTTATAAGATCACCTTTCCTTTCCATGCTGCCGCTGTTGCCGTTTCAGTTCCGCTAAAATCTCCGGCGGGATACGGTCAACCAGCCGCCGCATATCGTCCAGTTCGCTTTTTAACTGTCGTCTCGCAAAATAAAGTTCCTGTCTCCTGCACAAAAACAGCGAATTATTATATCAGTTCCATAATGATGTCTCTTTGTACGTGCCTGTAATTACGGCGCGCTTTTTT
>NZ_JBQHUC010000033.1:0-35490 GCF_052065395.1 Bariatricus sp. HCP28S3_F11
CTCATCGTCAGAGTAATCAAACAATTCTTTGATGATGCATGCTCCGATGATTACGTTAACAGGAGTGTTTGGCCGTGAAGCTTTATCACTATATAAAACAGCAAAAGGTTTCTCATCAATTTTAGGGAACACTTCTTCTGCGAAAACCTTTGCCCAGGAATTTTCTAACGCTTTTTGCTCACGCGCAGTGAGGTTTGAAAAACTATCGAACAGAGATAACTGTTCTACATCATTTGTTTTAAAAGACATATGCAAACCACCTTTATTTGATAAGATGATTATACCATATGTTTTTCATCAATAGTAGTTATTTAATTAGTTGGAAATACCTTTTGACCCCAGCATCGTGGCAGAAGAAACGTCCCCACGGATTTTTGGACAAAATGTGTGGATAATTATGCAAGCGTAGCTAATGTATAAGGTCTATAATGAGTATGCCTACTGAAATCGGTGGGAATTTATGATGATAGGAAGATGGGGGTCTTCCTGGAGCAGGAGGTATGGAAATGGTAAGAGAGAACTTATGGAAGATTTATGATGAGAAGCATCTGGAGGAGCTGGAGAGGGTGAATAAGCAGTACCGGGAATGTCTGGATGCGGGAAAGACGGAGAGAGAATGTGTCAGAGAGACAATTCGTCTTGCAAAGGAAGCCGGATACCGGGACATGAAGGAACTCCGGAAAAATAAAGAATCGGTAAAAGCCGGTGATAAAGTTTATATGGATTATATGGGACGGGCAATCATCCTCTTCCAGGCAGGAACGCAGCCGATTGAGAATGGTATGAATATTCTGGGGGCTCATATTGATTCGCCGAGAATTGATATCAAGCAGAATCCGCTTTATGAGGAGCAGGAGGTTGCTTACCTGGATACCCATTATTATGGCGGTGTGAAGAAGTATCAGTGGGTTGCGATGCCGCTTGCAATCCATGGAGTTGTGATCCGCAAGGACGGAACGAAGACGGATATTGTGATTGGCGAAAAGGATGACGAACCGGAATTTATAATTACAGATCTTCTGCCACATCTTGGGCGCAAGCAGATGGAGCAGAATGCAGATAAATTTATTGACGGTGAAAAAATGGATCTGGTCATCGGAAACCGCCCGTTAAAAGGTGAAGAGAAGGATGCGGTAAAAGCAGAAATGCTTCGGCTTTTCCATGATTATTATGGAATCGAAGAGGAAGATTTTCTGTCGGCTGAGCTGGAAATCGTTCCGGCTGGGAAAGCGAAAGAGTGCGGACTGGATCGCAGCATGATCATGGCCTATGGACAGGACGACCGCGTGTGTGCATTTACATCCTTGATGGCAATGCTCGCAGAGAAAGAAGTTGAAAGAACTTCCTGCTGCATTCTGATCGATAAGGAGGAAATCGGAAGCGTCGGCGCAAGCGGGGCGACTTCCAGATTCTTTGAAAATACAGTCGCCGAACTGATTGCACTGATGGGAGAATACAATGAATTGACGTTGAGACGTGCACTTGCCAACTCGAAGATGCTTTCTTCTGATGTAAGTGCTGCTTACGATCCGATGTTTGAAGAAGCTTACGAGAAGAAGAATTGTGCTTATTTCGCACACGGGCCGGTATTCAACAAATACACAGGAAGCGGCGGAAAGAGCGGATCGAATGATTCAAATCCGGAATATATCGCACAGCTTCGAAGAGTCATGGAGGAAAATAACGTCAATTTCCAGACCTCTGAGATGGGAAGAGTTGATGTCGGTGGAGGCGGAACGATTGCGTATCTGATGGCGGTCTATGGAATGGAAGTGATTGACAGTGGTGTTGCTGTTATGTGTATGCATGCACCGTGGGAGCTGACCAGCAAGGCAGACATTTATGAAGCTGTGAGATGCTATGAGGCATTTTTAAAGGCGGACTTTAAATAGAATAATGAACTGCATTCCAAGCCGAAGGAAAATTTAATAAGGCTTTACACTGTTTCAAAAAATCCCTATAATATAGATATAGCAATATCGGATAGAACTGAAGTGGGATCAGACAGCACGGGGAGCGATGTCGCAGATTAAGGAGAAGAAGTATCCGGAGACAGTTCAGAATTATACAGGTGATATTCTGCTTGTGGGAATCAATTATAATACAAAAGACAAGAAGCATGAATGCGTGATCGAGAGAGATCAGATCATCGGATGAAACATAAGAGCCCGGAGGGAGTAATCCTTCCGGGCTCGATTTTATTCTTCCGATTTCCGCAGTGCCTCTGTAATCCCTTTCACAGAATTAGAATACTGCAGTGGTGACATTCCGGTTTCTTTCTTGAACTGTTTGGAAAAATACGGCAGAGAACTGTAGGAAAGATAATAGGCAATCTCGGTCAGGTTCATATTGCCGTCGCGGATAATGTCTTTTGCACGGTCGATTTTCATCTTATTAAAATGTTCGATCACACCACATCCCAGCTTTTCGTGGAACAACGCCTGAAGGGCGGAGCGGCTGACGGAGAAGGAACTGCATATCTGGGGAACGGACAGGGACTCGCATATATGGAATTCCAGATATTGTATGACATGCTGAAACAGGATATTCTTACTGGAATCCTTTTCGTCGGAATTTTCGAGGCTTTCTGCGGCAACCGTATCCAGATGGAAATGCTTTGTAGGTCTCAACCGTTCTGACGATGCTCCCAGAGCGTGTATACTTTGATGGTTTCGGTGAACAGTGATCAAAAAGAGCTCCAGATAAAGCAGAATCAGCTGCTGCGAAGCAAAAGGGGTTTTCTCGCGCAAAAGAACCTGTTCGACTGAAGGAATGTGAATCGGTGTGGAAAATGTGTCTTTGGCTTCCGTGATGATCTGTGAGATCAGATAACGTTCACTTTTATCCAGTGTACAGCTCATATTTTCAAAATATTTCATGCCTTCTGAATGGCTGGTAAAGGAAATGGCCACCAGATTCGGCGCATTTTTCCCTATGGATTTGATCGCGTGAAATTCATTCGGCTTGTGGAAAATCACATCTCCTGTATTCAGTGTCAGCCATCGGTCATCGGAGCGCACCGATACCGTCCCCTTATCTACATATAAAAACTCCCAAAAGTCATGTGCCTCTCCGCGAAATACGAAATCTTTCATATATTCAAAATAATGAAGCGTGATGATAGAATCAATGACGATTTCACGGTGCAGATTTGTCTTGATATAAGTCATTTTTACCATCTCCTGAGCTTTAAAATCCATTTCTTTGGTCAATATTATACCAGATTAAGGACAATAAGACAATAAGGATAGACAATCACGTAAGCAGAGTTGTGCAAAATGAATTATAATAAATTCATAGAAATGATGAATATAGGCATAATTGCCAAAGGAAAGGAACAATATGACAAGCGTAAATGTAAACAATCTGGAGATTCAAGTGAATGAGAGCGGACATGTCACATTTACCAGAGATGGTGTGACATGGAAATTCAGAGAAGGTTTTCAGCCCAGACTGGAATGCGAAGAGGGAATTCTGAATTTTGAAGACGCGCTTTCAATCAGCCGCGATGTCATTACATCCGGAGTTGGGGAAGGAATCCGGAGCCATTATGAGGGATTTAAAGTTGGGAATCAGACTGTGCCTTATTCCTTCGATACGATTGTATGGGTTGAAGCGGCAAGCGGTGATGTGTTCTTCGAATGGGTTCCGCTTAACGAGGAAGGACTTACGGTTCGGAAGATCTATTGGCCTGGTGAGATGGAGTTTGATGAAAAGAACGAGAAGTGGTATACGCTTCTGAATCATCAGCAGGGGCTCCTGATACCGAACACCTGGGAGACTGAGATGGCTCCTATCCCATTTGACGGATTTTTCGGAACAGCGGGCGGATATATGCCATGGTACGGGCAGGTCAAAGACCGCGCAGGATATATTGCGATTTGTGTAACACCGTGGAATGCAGGATATTATGCGGAACATCCGACAGGTGGACCGTATACACATGTGGGTACATGGCATGAGCCGAGTCTCGGGAAAATGGAGTATCGCCGAATCATGAGATACAGCTTCCTGAATGACTGTGACTACAACGATCTCTGCAAGGTGTACAGAACCTATGTGAAAGAACAGGGACGGCTTAAGACGCTGGCTGAAAAGGCGGCAAAGAATCCGTCGGTAGATGATTTGATTGGATGTGCATTTGTACATAAAGGAATCAAGACAGCTGTCCAGGAAAATTCCGATTTCTTCGATCCGGCAGATCCGGAGAAGAATAATCGTGTTGTCACGTTCGCGGAGCGTGAGAAGGAAATGCGCGAGCTTCATGAGCTGGGTGTGGAGAAGCTTTACCTGCATCTTGACGGATGGGCTCAGCCGGGGTATGATAATCAGCATCCGGATTACACGCCGGCATGCGCAGAAGCAGGCGGCTGGGAAGGAATGAAATCCCTAGCCGACACAATGCAGGAACTGGGATACATGTTTGGGATTCATGACCAGTACAGGGATTATTATCTGACCGCACCGAGCTATGACGAGCATTATGCGTGCGTGCTTGCAGACGGCACGGTACCGGGACATAAGAGATGGGCGGGCGGACCGCAGACATTTCTTTGCGGAACACAGGCACCTTACTATGTGAAACGGAATTTCAGCAGCCTGGAAGAGCATGACATTCATCTGGACTGTGCATATCTGGATGTATTTACCTGTAATGAAGGGGATGAATGTGCAAACCCATATCACAGAATGACACGGAAAGACTGCTATGATTACAGAAACCGATGCTTTGAATACCTGCTCTCCAAGAACATTCTTCCGAGTTCGGAAGAGGTGAGCGACTGGAGTGTACCGAGCCTGGTGTTCTGCCATTACGCACCGTATGATTTCATGATGCGTGCTCCGGGGACACCGAAGGAAGGGATTCCGGTTCCGCTATATAATCTGGTCTATCATGACTGTGTGATTGAACCGTGGATGATGGACAGAGTAAGTGAAAAGGAAGATTATATGCTGTATGCGCTTCTCAACGGCGGGGCACCGTATCTGATCCGTGAAGGAGCATATCCGAATACAGACGGTTCTTTTGAGTCGGATGTGAAAGGAACGATTGAAGAAGATATCAGAAGATGTAAAGTAGTAAGTGATCTGCACGAGAAAGTGGCCAAGTGTGAAATGGTTCGTCATGAACTGGTAAACGGGGATGCTAATGTTCAGAAAACCACATTTGCCGATGGCACAACAGTCACGGTTGATTTTGAAAAACAGACTTATGAGATTGCATAGTAGAAATATGTAATTACACATAAAGGAGAGAATGATAATGGGAAGATGTATCACGGTTGCGATTGCGGGACTTGGCAGCAGGGGAAGAGATACATATGCCAAAGCTGCAAAGATTTTCCCGGAAAAGATGAAAATAGTCGCAATTGCCGATGTGGATCCGGAAAAGGTCAGACTTACAGCCGAAGAGTATGACATACCGGAGGAAAAATGTTTTTCCAGCGCAGAGGAAATGCTGAAACAAGAGAAACTTGCGGATGTCATGTTTATTGCAACGCAGGACAGACAGCATGTAGGACATGCAATACCGGCCCTCAGAAAAGGATACCATTTACTTCTTGAGAAGCCGATTTCGCCGGAGCTTGATGAGTGCAGAGAACTGGTGAGAGTAGCACGGGAATGTGACCGGAAAGTTGTGGTGTGCCATGTACTTCGTTACACACCGATCTACAGAAAAGTAAAGGAACTTCTGGATGCCGGAAAAATCGGGGCTGTGGTATCCATTATGGCTGTAGAAAATGTAGGATGGTACCACATGGCACACAGCTTTGTGAGAGGAAACTGGTCAAATTCCAATGAAACGAGTCCGATGATCCTGCAAAAGTGTTGCCACGATATGGATTTATATCTGTGGTTGGCAGGAAAGAAATGTGATTCGTTGAGTTCGTTCGGAAGCACCTATCTTTTCAAAAAGGAAAAGGCACCGGAAGGTTGTGCGATGCGGTGTATGGACGGATGCAAAGCGAAAGAAACATGTCCGTTCGATGCAGAGGCGATCTATCTGGATAATAAGGCCGCCGGATATCGCAAGGGAAACAGAAACTGGCCGCTAGATGTGCTGGTCCCGGATGGAGTGACAGAAGAGAAGCTGTACGATGCAATCCGGGAAGGACGTTACGGCAGATGTGTATATCATTGTGACAACAATGTAGTTGACCATCAGGTCGTGAACCTGAACATGACAGACGGAACGACGATGAGCTTTACGATGTGCGGCTTTACAGCAGAAATTGCCAGATACGCCAAATTCATGGGCACCGAAGGTGAGATGATCGTGAATATGGCAGGAGAAATAGAAGACAATGAAATTGTAATCCGCAGATTTAACGCAGATGTCACAGAAGAAAGAATTGATGTGGCAAGTCTTTCGGATGATTTCTCAGGACATGGCGGCGGAGATGTGAAGATGATCGAAGAATTCCTGGATGTACTTAGCGGAGAAAAGGAAGAAAGCCCGTATGTGACATCTCTGGAACAGTCGATGGAAAGTCATTATTGTGCGCTTGCAGCGGAAGAATCACGGCTGCATGGCGGAAGAGTGGTGGAACTGGATACGTTCCGTAATTAAGATATGCGGCTTCTCGGGGTAATGAGAAGCATCATATAAATCACTGTCTTCTGAACGGCCAAGTTCAGTAAGATAAAATCCAATAACCTAGAAGAAAAGGAGTGTGTAAATTATGAAAAAGAATTTCAAAAAACTGGCAGCAGCAGGACTGGTAGCAGTTATGAGCGTATCTCTTTTAGCAGGATGCGGCGGCAGCAAAGAAGAAGGCGGATCAGCAAGCTCCGGCGGAAAGACAAAATTGACATTCGGTATCTGGGATGAGAATCAGAGACCGGCTATGGAAGCTATGGTAGAAGCTTATGAGAAAGAACATGAAGATGTAACGATCGAGATCCAGCTTACACCATACAAAGGTGGAGAATACTGGACAAAACTGGAAGCAGCAGCAACCGGCGGAAAAGCTCCGGATGTATTCTGGCTCAACGTACTGCATCTTGACTCTTATGTAGAAGGCGGAATCCTTGCAGATCTGACAGATGCAGTTGCAGCTTCTGATATCAACGACAGCTTCCCGGAAGCTCTGGTAAATAACTACGTTCGTGATGGTGTAAACTACGCAGTACCGAAAGATTTCGATACCAATGCTTTATGGTATAACAAAGAAATCTTTGACAAAGCAAATGTGGAATATCCGACAGACGATATGACTTATGAAGATCTGCTTGCTAAGGCAGAAGAATTACAGGCAGCAGGACTGGATGACGGTGTATATCCATTCGCATGCCCGGTTGACTTCCAGACATGGTACTATCAGACCGTATACGCTAACGGCGGATACATTTTAAATGAAGACAAGACAGAAACAGGATACACAGATCCGAAGACAATGGAAGGTATCCAGTGCTGGATCGACTTCATCGACAAAGGACTTTCTCCGAGTGCAGCATCTCTTGCAGAAACTTCTGCTGATGCAATGTTCGAAGGAAATCAGCTTGCTATGAACTTTGCAGGTTCTTACATGGTTCCGGAATATGCAAGCAACGATGCAATCGCTGACAAGATCGACTGTGTAGAAATCCCGACCTTCAACGGTGTAGAAGACAACTGTATCAACGGTCTTGGATATGCAGTATACGAAGGCAGCAAGAATAAAGATGCAGCGATCGAATTCGCAATCTGGCTTGGAAGCTCTGAAGCTCAGAAGATCCAGGGCGAGACAGGTGTAGTTATTTCTGCAAGATCTGATGCTCAGCAATACTTTGCAAAAGCGAATGAAGCTTACAACCTTGCAGCATATACCAATCATTCAGAAGAAGCTTATCCGCTGCCGGTTTGCTCTGTAGCAGCAGAACTTTATGATATGGAAGCAAACTACCTGAAACAGGCTTACAGCGGAGAACTTACTCTGGCAGATGCTTGTGCACAGCTTAAGGAAGAAGCAGACGCTCTCCTTGCAAAATAGTAGATGAAGTAGGTGAGAATATGACTGGTGGTAAAGTGAAAACGACCGTGCCGAAGAAAAAAGCAACGAGCCGCCAGAAAAAAGACTGGTTTGCGGCCTATGTATTTATTGCGCCGGTTACCATTGGACTTCTGGTGTTCTATATCTGGCCCTTTATTCAGAACGTGTGGTTCAGTTTTAATGATGTAAATAAATTTAATGTATCAACATTTGTCGGACTTCAGAATTATATTGAGATGTTCCAGGATAAAGAGGTGTGGAGAACCTTCGGTAATACGCTGAAATATGTAATCATCACTGTACCGGTTGGATTATTCCTGTCAATCTGCATTGCAGCACTTATGAATTCCAAAATTAAAGGAACGTCCATTTACAGAACATTGTATTTCCTTCCATCCGTAACAATGGCAGCGGCAGTTTCCATGGTATGGAAATGGATCTACAATGAAAAAATGGGTATTCTTAACAGCGCGATTCGTGCCCTTGGAGGAGAAGGGCACGGATGGCTGACAGACCCGAAGACAGCACTATATTGCATCATGATAGTTGGTCTGTGGATGACTGTCGGATATAATATGATTATTCTTCTGGCAGGTATGCAGGGAATTTCAAAATCTTATTATGAAGCGGCGGCAATTGACGGAGCTGGTCCTTTCGCTCAGTTCTTCAAGATTACGATTCCGATGCTGTCACCAACGATTTTCTTCGTTATGATTACTTCTATCATCAGTGGATTCCAGGTATTCGATGTAATCTACATGATGGTAGGAAAGACAAATCCGGCGTACGAATCTACCCAGACAGTAGTAATGCTGTTCTATCGGAAGGCATTCGACTACGGATATAAAGGATATGCAGCAGCTATTTCAATCTTTATCTTCGCGATCATCATGCTGATTACAGTATTCCAGCTGATTGGTCAGAAGAAATGGGTTAATTACGACTAGGAAGGAGAAAAAAGATGAAAAACAAAGCAAATGTAAGACATTTTTTCGTGCATCTGATTCTTCTTGCCGGAGTTGGAATTATGGTGTTCCCGTTCATCTGGATGGTGCTTACATCATTTAAGAGCGTTGGCGAAGCAATGCAGATTCCGCCGACGATCTTCCCGAAGCAGTTTTTGACTGATGCATATGCGCAGATCGTTTCGGCACTCCCGTTTGCAAGGGTGTACCTGAACACAATCATTTCAACGGTAGTCACAACTGTGGTACAGGTATCCTTCTGTTCCATGGCGGCATATGGATTTGCCAGAATCGACTTCCCGTTCAAAAACATTATTTTTGTCATTATTTTATCAGTACTTATGGTTCCGGGACAGATTTTCCTGATTCCTCAGTATCTGATCATCCAGAAGATGGGTCTTCTGGACACGATTCCGGCTCTGTTCATTCCGAACCTTTTCAGTGCGTTCGGTACATTCCTCCTGAGACAGTTCTTCATGTCTCTGCCGAAGGAACTGGAAGAGGCAGCGCTGCTTGACGGATGCAACCGTTTCCAGATTTTTGGAAAGATCATGCTTCCGCTCGTAAAACCGGGTATTGTATCACTGGTAATCTTTACAGCGAAGTTTGCATGGAATGACTTTATGTGGCCGTTGATCGTAAATACATCACCGAAGATGATGACACTTGGTCCTGCCCTTTCTACATTGCAGGGACAGTACACAACCAAGTATCCGATGCAGATGGCCGGAGCAGTTATGGCGGTTATCCCGATCATCGTACTGTTCTTTATTTTCCAGAAGCAGTTCATCGAAGGTGTTGCGCAGTCCGGAATTAAAGGTTAAATAAAACAGTTCCAAAATAGAGGCGGTTTCCTTCAGGGGAAATCGCCTTTTTATCTTGAAAGAAGATAAGACTCCCACCTCTATAGGTGGTGAGTTGCGACAAATATGTCTTGGTGGGAGTCCAATCTCCTTCCAAGATAAAGCCTCCGGCGGATTGCAGAGGTGCGCAGATGTATTGTGTCATGCAAAGCATGACGCGCACCTCGCAGCAAGTACGCCGAGGCGTACTTGAAAACAGGAGGAAAAACACAGATGGGAGAATTAGAGAATAATAAAAAAGTGGCGGAGATTCCTGAAGACGGAGAATTATACAACAGCACCGATCCGGCTCTGTACGGAAAACAATGGAAAATGAATGATCTGATGTATGAGTTCAATCATACCAGGCCTTCTGACCGCAAAAGATTAAAAGAAATACTAAAAGAGCTTTTGGGCTCTATCGGAGAAGATTGCGTAATCGAGCCGCCTCTGCGTGTAAACTGGGGCTGCAATTGTTATCTGGGGAGAAATGTTTATGCGAATTTTAACCTGACCATTGTAGATGACGCGGATGTGATCATTGGAGATGATGTGATGATCGGACCGAATGTCACCATCGCTACGGCGGAACATCCGCTTGACGCCGATCTTCGCCGACAGGGTATGCAGTATAACAGAGCAGTCCGCATTGGAAATGGAGTCTGGCTTGGCGCCGGTGTGATCGTATTGCCGGGAGTAACGATCGGAGACAATACAACCATTGGTGCAGGAAGTGTTGTGACGAAAGATATTCCGGCAAATGCTGTGGCATACGGGGTACCCTGCAGGGTACAGAAAATGCTGTAGGCCAGGTTGGAAAAGCGCGGTAATTTAATAATGAAAAGGAAAAGTCCATGCTGCGTTTTGCGCGACAAGGACTTTTTTATGGCTATGATCATGAATGCGTTCGATTCTATTATTCCATCATCAATCCATCCGGATTTTCGGGAGCGGGAGGAGTCTCCGGTTCATATTTCTTGAAGATCCGGTCAAAAATAATGCAGGCTGTAAAAGCAATAACGGAAAATCCGCAGACTCCGCTGAGCACGATCACAAGGGCAAATGTATTTGCTGAATACTGGCAGAGAAATATAATAATTCCGTGAAGCAGGAAAAGCAGAATGCTGTATGGAAGATGGCCAACCGTCATCAGCACAGCATTTTTGATTGCCTGTTTGGTCGTACATACGAAATGCGAGATGATCGGGAACACATAAATAAATATGCATGCAAGGATTCCGCATACAATCCAGAGAGCGACACGGATAATTGCAAAAATTGTAGTATCCTGGGAATTAATAATATAGAAATCCATTCCAAGGATTACAACAGCTGCAAGAAAAAGCAACCATACAGCTGTACTCTGTTTGAAATTCTGACGGAATGATTTCCAGAAATTCTGCCATATGTAAGGATCCTCTCCGCGGAGCATCTTCAGGCAGACATAGTAGAGTGCGCTGATGGAAGCGCCGATCGTGATGATGGGGATACAGCTCAGAATGAAAATGAGATTCAGTACGACCAGATCGAACATTTTTGACAGAAACTGCATCACCGGATTGTCGATATTAAATAATCTGTTCATTGGGAAACCCTCTTTTCTTAACGTAAAATATCCTAAATACAGTATACTGAAAAGGCAGGGGAAAAGCAATGAAAAACGGAAGATGAAAATGTGAAAAGTCTATGAAAAACACAAGAATGAGATGCATTTCAAAGTAAATATGTTATACTTTCAAAAGGGGATTACACGTTCCTTCGAAGGCATAGAAAAACGAAAAAAGAAACAGGAGAAATACCAATGGAGCACAAGTATGAATCGGATCTGACGAAGAAAGAAAAAAGACAGATGGAAATTGAAAAACTGAAATCCATGAACTTTATGGAAAAGCTGGATTACATATGGACGTATTACAAACTATGGTTTGCCGGTGCTCTGGCGGTGGTTGCCCTCATTTATCTGGGATTTACAATGTATCAGGGAATGCAGAAAAATGAGGTCGTAAGTGTTGCAATTCTTGGTGCCAATATGGATGCGGATCAGATTGAAGCGCTTCAGAATGATGTCAAAGAATGGATGGGAGCCGAGGAAAAAAATGACGTTGTTACGATCAATGCGAATCTCAGTGCGAACAATGAAGATTCCAATTCGAAGATCGCGCTTACGACACTGATCGGAGCGCAGTCGGTCGATGTTATGATCTGTACGAAAGAAATTTATGAGGATTACGAAGGTCAGGATGGATTTACATCCGGCAGTCTGATTTTTGAAAATACCGGATTTATAAAAGATACGTTTGGCCTGACTTATGACGAGGTATATGTGGGAATGATGGTAAATACACCTCACAGTGACGGAGCGAAACGGTTTGTAGAATACCTGATTGCGAATGCAGAGCAGGAACCAACAGAAATAGAAAACCAGGCGAATATTGCAAAATAACAGAGTACCGGAGAGAAATATTCCAACATCAGGAAAAACGCTTGACGAATTTTACCAAAACCTTTACAATATTAGTGCGGAAAACCGCATGATTGGGGTTATAAGATAAGGGGAGCGACGGCTTTATTCAGTTTGTAAAGTCGTGCTTTTCATGTTTTATATACATCTATTTTTTCAATCAAATACGAGGAGGAAAAGTAAAATGGCAACAAAATGGGTTTACATGTTTACAGAAGGTAACGCTACCATGAGAAACCTGCTTGGTGGAAAAGGTGCCAACCTTGCTGAAATGACCGCTTTAGGACTTCCGGTACCTCAGGGCTTCACAATCACAACAGAAGCTTGTACACAGTACTATGAAGACGGAAGACAGATCAATGATGAAATCATGGCACAGATCATGGAAGCTATCACAAAGATGGAAGAAGTCACAGGAAAGAAATTCGGTGACAAAGAGAATCCTCTTCTTGTTTCAGTTCGTTCTGGTGCAAGAGCATCTATGCCAGGTATGATGGATACAATCCTGAACCTTGGTCTGAACGAAGAAGTTGTCGCTGTACTTGCTGAAAAGTCCGGCAATGCTCGTTGGGCTTGGGACTGCTACAGAAGATTTATCCAGATGTATTCAGATGTAGTTATGGAAGTAGGTAAGAAATACTTCGAAGAACTGATCGACAAGATGAAAGCTGAAAGAGGCGTTAAACAGGACGTTGAACTTACAGCAGACGATCTGAAAGAACTTGCTAATCAGTTCAAAGCTGAATATAAAGAAAAAATCGGTGCTGATTTCCCGTCTGATCCGAAGGAACAGTTAATGGGAGCAATCAAAGCCGTATTCCGTTCTTGGGACAACCCGAGAGCTAACGTATATCGTCGTGATAACGATATCCCGTATTCATGGGGAACTGCTGTTAACGTACAGATGATGGCATTCGGTAACATGGGTGATGACTGTGGTACAGGTGTTGCATTTACACGTGACCCGGCTACAGGAAATAACGGACTGTTCGGAGAATTCCTTACAAATGCTCAGGGTGAAGACGTTGTTGCCGGTGTTCGTACACCAATGCACATTTCTGAAATGGAAGAGAAATTCCCGGAAGCATTCAAACAGTTCAAAGAAGTATGCAAGACGCTGGAAACACACTACAGAGATATGCAGGATATGGAGTTTACTGTTGAACATGGTAAACTGTACATGCTTCAGACACGTAACGGTAAGAGAACCGCTCAGGCTGCTCTGAAGATCGCATGTGATCTTGTTGATGAAGGAATGAGAACAGAAGAAGAGGCAGTTGCAATGATCGATCCTCGTAACCTGGATACACTGCTTCATCCGCAGTTTGATGCTGCAGCACTTAAGGCTGCTACACCAATGGCAAAAGCACTTGGAGCTTCTCCTGGAGCTGCCTGCGGTAAGATCGTATTTACAGCTGATGACGCTGTTGAATGGGCTGCAAGAGGAGAAAAAGTTGTTCTTGTACGTCTTGAAACTTCACCGGAAGATATTACAGGTATGAAATCTGCTCAGGGTATCCTGACAGTTCGTGGTGGTATGACATCTCACGCTGCTGTAGTAGCTCGTGGTATGGGAACCTGCTGTGTATCCGGATGCGGCGATATCACAATGGATGAAGAAAACAAGAAATTCACATTAGGCGGAAAAGAATTCCATGAAGGAGATCCGATCTCTCTTGATGGATCTACAGGTAACATCTATGATGGAATCATCCCGACTGTTGATGCTACGATCGCAGGCGAATTCGGAAGAATCATGGGATGGGCTGACAAATACAGAACAATGAAAGTTCGTACAAATGCTGATACACCGGCAGATGCTAAGAAAGCTCGTGAACTTGGAGCAGAAGGTATCGGACTTTGCCGTACAGAGCATATGTTCTTCGAAGGAAACAGAATTGATGCATTCCGTGAAATGATCTGTGCTGAGACTGTAGAAGAAAGAGAAGCTGCACTTGAGAAAATCCTTCCGGAACAGCAGGGAGACTTCGAAGCACTTTACGAAGCACTGGAAGGAAATCCGGTTACTATCCGTTTCCTTGACCCGCCGCTTCATGAATTCGTTCCGACAGAAGAAGAAGATATCAAGAAACTTGCTGATGCTCAGGGTAAGACTGTAGAGCAGATCAAAGCTATTATCGATTCTCTGCATGAATTCAACCCAATGATGGGACATCGTGGATGCCGTCTTGCTGTAACTTATCCGGAAATCGCTAAGATGCAGACAAAGGCTGTTATCCGTGCAGCTATCAATGTTAAAAAAGCTCATCCGGATTGGGCAGTTAAACCGGAAATCATGATTCCGCTGGTTGGCGAGATCAAAGAGTTAAAATACGTTAAGAAATTCGTTGTTGAGACTGCAGACGCAGAAATCGCTGCTGCAGGCATCGACCTTGAATACGAAGTAGGTACTATGATCGAGATCCCAAGAGCTGCTCTTACAGCTGATGAGATCGCTAAAGAAGCTGACTTCTTCTGCTTCGGTACAAACGACTTGACACAGATGACATTCGGCTTCTCACGTGATGACGCTGGTAAGTTCCTGAACGCATACTATGATGCTAAGATCTTCGAGAATGATCCGTTTGCTAAACTTGATCAGAATGGTGTTGGTAAGTTAATGGAAATGGCTATTAACTTAGGAAAACCGGTTAATCCGAAGCTTCACATCGGTATCTGTGGAGAGCACGGTGGAGATCCGTCTTCTGTAGAATTCTGCAACAAGATCGGTCTTGACTATGTATCTTGCTCACCATTCCGTGTACCGATCGCACGTCTGGCTGCAGCACAGGCTGCTATCGCTCAGAAGTAATGCACCGCTGGTGACAGGTATAAAGAAATTAATTAGTTAATAAAAAAACTCCCATTTCACTTATCGTGTGATGGGAGTTTTTTTGTCATGCATACGTCAAAAAAGTCCAGGGGATCTTTTTAAGTGGTGCGCCGGGCGAGGAGTGGATTTATTATTAGAATAGATTTATTTGATTACAGCCGTAAATTTAAATGAATCAAACGGTTACAAATAACAAAAGGTGTATTGCAGCCGTAATTGATAATTAAAATTCACGGTTATATTCTGGAAAAGTTATTTTTCAGCCGTAATGGTGGAGAGGGTAAAATTACACTATATCACATTCAAGAATTTGATAAAGAGAGGAAGGTTTATGAATAAGGAAAAAGTCTGTGGTGTAAACTATGTCTTTCACGCAAGTGGAAATGCTGGTGGGATGACACCACTATTGGATAGAGAAGAGAAACCGGTTATTTCTTCGATAATCAATAGATAAATATAAGTCGGGAGGGTCCCTCGTATGAAGAAAAAGAAGATAGTTATTGTTACAATAATAGTCATAGGTGTACTGGTTTTATCCTTTTTTATTGGAGCGGGATTTAGAAGGAGAACAGATGTGGTATTAACTGAATATTCCGTATCAGAAGATGGAAAAAAGTTGAATTTCAATGTCGGGGTTATGTCGTCTATGGGATATATAAGAGGTTTTAAGGATGGTGGTGGTGGGGTAAAACCACATTACCTTACTTTTTTTTCAACTTTTGGAGGACTTAATAGTTCATTTGGTGCAAAAAGCGAATTTGAATTAGACTTGGATGAAAATGATGCAGAAATCTATTTTTGTCGTGCAGATGGTGGATATGAACTTGTGTTACAAAAGAATGTTGATACAGGTGAATGGACGAAACCTGCTTCCGCTCAAACAGAACCATCTGTAATCAAGACTTATGAGGTGACGAACTCAGAATTCGTTGAAGAATATTTTGAAAATGATAAGCTGGTTACTATGGTCAGGTATTATGAAATGAGTGACGAGACTTGGAAAACAGACGATTATACATACCAATATAGATTGGAAATTACAGGTAGAATGAATAATTCAACTAAAGACAGCACATTTGTCTTCTTGAGTAATATAAAAGATATTACATTTGAACAAGCTTGGAAGGCAAGCGGATTTAGCAGTAATATGGATGACTATTTCGATGAAGAAGATGCAAAATTTGTGGCTATGAAATAGATCTATCAGATGAGGGATGACTCCCGCCTATGTAGGCGAAAATGTGAAAGTGTTGCTCCTTGTAAATGATGAACGATATCAATGGAGAACCATCCCGCGTATACAGAAAACGTTTTTAAGTGCATTTCCTTCATCTACAAAGAAGCATATTAGAATGAAATCAGCATTTCGTTACAAACATATTTATCTGCACATTTATTGCTATCAAGAGAATTTAATTGATATTTTCTGTTATTTAGTATATACTATGTATATACTAAGCATAAGGAGGTATCTATATGCAAGCACAGGTAAAAGAATGGGGAAATAGTCAAGGAATTAGATTGCCAAAAGAAGTGTTGAGAAGTGCAGGAGTCACATTGAATGAGTTTTTGGATGTCACGGTATCAAATGGTGTAATCACTTTGGTGAAACCATTTCGTCATAAAACTTTGGAAGAGAGAGCCGCTGAGTTTGATGGAAAGCTAATGCTTGATGGCGAATATGATTGGGGTGAACCTGCCGGAAGAGAGGTATGGTAATGGAATTTTTACATCAAGGAGATATTCTCAAGATTGAAAAAATAAAACATCCCGTATTGGTGGTTAGTAAGGATTTTTTTAATACTAGTGGTGAAATAATTGGATGTCCAATTATTAAAAATTCTACTCCGGGTCCTCTTCATATATGGATGGATACAGAAGAAAATGAAGGCTATATACAATGTGAAAAACTTGCGTTGTTAGATATGTCGCTTCGTGGTTACAAGAAAGTAGATAGATTGCCAATTTCAGAAATGATTAACGTATCTGATGCTATTCAGGGAATTTTTGAATACATTTGATGATGAGAAATCTAATATGAGAAAGATTTGAATTGACCAGGGGATTGTGATAGGTGGTAGGTGCAGAGCAAATAAGATAAAATATCACGGAGGTACTTATGGCGGAAACAAAAAGCAGGCGTAGATGATACGGTCTGCAAATTGATTAAAGAGTGCTATCAGTTTGAGCAACCGAAAAAGGTCAACCTTGTCAAAAGTGAGGAGATTACAACTATAAGAGAAATAATAAGCAGAATTGATGGAGAAGGTATTCTGGTTTTATGTGAAAGATAAAGGAGAAAAATGCTAGTTAAGTTTTATGATAAGATTGATGATGATTTGTTGAAATTTGCTGTTATAATTTCCAAATCAAATAGTAAATGGGTGTTTTGTAAACATAGAGATAGAGATACTTATGAAGTACCAGGTGGTCATAGAGAAGCTGGAGAGTTTGAAGAAGAATTGCACAGTGAAATGGAAAAGGTGGTCTTGCTGGATGAATTACCAGATGAATGGACTTATCCGTTGATTCAGCCGTTACTGATTGCGGAGTATGAGAGAAGAAAGTAAATTCGAATTTATTTGGTTTTGTCGGATAGAGGTGACTTTTTATGAATTGATCGGAGATTTTCTTCTTCAGATGAAGCAGAAATAGGTGGTTGAAAGGAATTTGTTTTAAGTGTCCTTCCATCCACCTTAAACCCAACAGGCGGCTATCGCTCAGAAGTTGTACACTGTTGGTGATAGGAATAAGAAATTAAATAGTTAAAAAAGGAACTTCCATTGCACTTATTTTGCGTGGGAGTTTTTGACATACATATGGAGTTTGGCATATGCGCTTTTCCGATTGTATGAAATAATCGAAAAATATTTATTTGACTCAGTTCTTGCGTATTTGACAATGATATACTATTATAGAAAAGTAATATATTTACATAAGTAAGGAGAGAGTAAAGTGAATAACGTAGAAAACAAAGGAGCGGAGTATGATTTTTATGGGAAACTTCCTCTTAAAAAAGCAATTCCGTTGGGTCTTCAACATGTTTTGGCAATGTTTGTAGGTAACCTTACGCCGCTGCTTATTATTACGGGAGCATGTGGGCTGGTAGGTGCTGAATTTGCGGATCTTCAGGTAGAACTGCTGCAGAATGCAATGATCGTGGCTGGTATTGTCACGCTGGTTCAGCTTTATGCAATCGGACCAATCGGAGGGAAGGTGCCGATCATCATGGGTACCAGTTCCGGATTCATAGGAGTATTTAATAGTGTGGTAGGTGTCATGGGAGGCGGTGCAGCTGCGTATGGTGCCATCATGGGAGCCTCTGTTCTGGGCGGTTTGTTTGAAAGTGTGCTTGGATTTTTGATCAAACCTTTGAGAAAATTCTTCCCGGCAGTCGTGACCGGAACGGTAGTACTTTCCATCGGATTGTCATTGATCGGAGTGGGTGTCAATTCATTTGGAGGAGGAAATAATGCGAACGACTTTGGTTCTGTAGAGAATCTGCTTCTGGGATTCCTTGTGCTGGTGGTGATTATTATCCTTAAACATGGAACGACCGGAATGACCAGCGCGTCCTCCATTTTAATTGGAATTATCGTAGGTTACATAGCAGCGGCCATCATGGGAGCTGTACTTCCGCACACCGCTGTCAATGCTGAGGGTGTGGAGTATACGAAGGCATGGGTGTTGAATTGGGATAAAGTAGCGCAGGCAGAATGGATCGCACTGCCGTCTTTGCTCCCGGTAAAGTTGAGATTTGATCTTCGTGCGATTATTCCTGTCCTGATCATGTTCGTTGTGACGGCCGTGGAGACGGTCGGCGATATTTCCGGTGTTATGGAAGGCGGAATGGGAAGAGAGGCGACAGACAGTGAGCTTTCCGGAGGTGTGGTATGTGACGGAGTCGGCTCCAGTTTCGCAGCGCTTTTTGGAGTGCTTCCGAATACTTCTTTCAGCCAGAATGTCGGTCTGGTAACGATGACGAAGATCGTAAACCGCGGTGCTCTTGCAATCGGTGCGTTATTTTTGATTCTTTGCGGACTGTTCCCGAAACTGGCAGCGCTGATCTCCATTATGCCGCAGAGTGTCCTGGGAGGTGCAGCTGTTATGATGTTCTCATCCATTGTCATTAGTGGTATTCAGCTTATAACAAAAGAGACGTTGACGATGCGGAATATTACTATCGTATCGGTTGCATTGGGATTGGGATATGGAATTGGTGTGAACAGCGGCATTTTATCGCAGCTGCCGCAGGCACTTCAGCTTGTGTTCGGCGGATCCGGAATTGTACCGGCTGCGATTATTGCGATTGTTTTGAATATTGCACTTCCAAAAGAAAAGGAAGTATAAAACAGAAGATGTGGCCTTTGGTAAAAGGACGTGAATACAGCATCCGCAGGTGCCTACCTCCGGATGCTGTATCCGCGTCCGCCCACATAATTTACCCCATTAATCACCGTAAAAGCATAGGGGTCTACCGTATAAATCATTTTCTTAACTGAACTGACTTTATTATAAGGCAGAATAGTCAGTATGACTTTTGCTTTCTCTTTTTGATATCCGCTTTCAGCATTTAATAATGTAACTCCGGTATCAAATGTCTTCAGCAGATGTTCACGGATCGTCTCGCGTTCTTTTGAGAAAATCAACAGCTGTACTTTGGATTCACCCTGTGTGATGATTTTGTTTACCATGATGCTGCTGCACAGAATGACGACAATTCCGTAAACCGTTGAAAGAAGCGGTTTGGATACTGATTGATACAAAATGATCACGAAATCACAGACGTACATGACTGAAGATACCGGAATCTGGAATTTTTTGTTGAGGACAACTCCTAAAATATCAAAACCGCCGCTGGAACCATTTGCACGGAGAATCAGACCGGAGCCGATACCTAAGAGACAGCCTGCGAGCAGACTGCTCAGGAAAGGGTCGGCGGACAGCGCGTCGAATATTGTGATTCTGCCGAATAGTTCAAGAAGAGTCGGGAACAGAAAGGTCATGATCAGAGTCTTGAAAATGAACTCTTTTCCGGCAAAGATCCATCCCAGTGCAAAAAGAATCAGGTTGATGGCGAGTACGATCCAGGATAAAGGCAGGTTCATAAAACCAGACAGTATGACGGAAAGACCGGTCACACCGCCTGCCACAAAGCCCTGTGGAAGGACGAAAAGGCCAAATGCGGCAGCGGTCAGGGTCCCGCCGAAAATGATCATAATATAAGAAATAAATTTATTTTTCATATTTTTTACCTCCGGGCACTATTATAAAAGTAATGTGTCCGGAAAACTGTAGCGTATGCTACAAATAAGCTCCGTTTTTGAGGATTTGATATAAACCGTTCCGATCGGTGATCATAATTTTACCATAGTGGCTTTTCAGAAGGCCCTGATCGGCAAAAGCGGAAAGAACCCTTGATACGGTTACCCGGTTCAGACCCAGAGTTTCTGCGATTTCGGCGTGTGTATAAGGAAGGACATTGTCCAGGATTCCTTTGTCCCGGTTGGGGGAAGCCGTCTCTTCCAACAGAAAACTTGCAATGCGTTTTCGGCTGTCGTAGTTGGTGAGGCGGTATATCTGTCTTGAAAGATGATTACACGTCTCGCTTAAATGCTGGAAAAGGAGAACCATCAATTCGGGCGTTTCGCACAGCAGTGGGATCAGGTCGGAGACCAGACAAGTGGCAAGGCGTACCTCGGTAACTGCGGCAACACTGGTTGGGCGAACATGATCACTCAGAAAAGAGGATTCGCCGAATATACGGCCTTTTTCCAGAATCTCCAGAGTCGTTTCACGCCCGGAAGAAGAAAGGGTATATACGCGGACTCTGCCTGATAGAATCAGGTATAAATAGTCGGCGGAATCATTTTGAAGATAGATAAATTCGCCTTTTTGATAGGTCTTCTGTGAGCCGATCGTACAAAAGATATCAAAGTATTTCTCGGGTATTTTAATCATAAGCGTTTCCTTTCCGGTATCAATATAATAGAATAATATGTATTTATTATAACAGATGGCTGATAAGAAGTGTCCGGGAAAATAAAAGATATTTGGATGGTGACAAAGAACGCGTGAAAAGTGTGTGGAAGAAACATGTGAAAAAAGATGATGAATGTTGACGTAATTGAAAAATATGGTGTATAATAATCGCATCAATTGATTGTCAAACCTGCTGAAAGGCAGGGACGGAAAGCTAAGCGTCTAAGCAAGAAATGATGTATGATAGGCTGGCTGCAACGGAATGGGTTGCAGCCGGCTTTTTGTTTTGAAAGAAGACAAGACTCCCACTACTACAGGTGGTGAGTTGCGTTTCAGGACAGGCTGAACAGGAGGATGCAATTGAATCGAGCATTTCGTGAAGAGAAGAAATTTCTTATTAATGTTGAAGAATTCATTAAAAAGAGCCACCAGTTGGAACAGGTGCTTATACAGGATGAACACAATGGAACAAATGGTTATATGATTCGTTCTCTATATTTTGACACAGTCTATAACGACGATTATTTTGAAAAGCAGGCGGGGTGGAATGTAGAAGGAAGATTCGGCTGCGGTGTTACGATCCGGACAGCAATTATGCAATGCTGGAGATGAAGCAGAAGCAGGGAAGCAGTCAGCTGAAACGGTCACTCAGAATGACAAGAGAAGATGCCATGAGAATGATGCAGGGTTATTATTATTCCAGAGTCTTTCCGAAAGAATTTACAATGGAATATTATCAGAAATACATGGCTGATCTGGAGTAATTTCCAGATCGCCCATTTTATTGGTGGTCATGCGGAAGAAAATGTATTATACTAGATAGAAATGGGGCGGAAATCAGAAAAATGTTTTTCGGAATCATTTTAGAATTGTGATAATGAAAGAGAGAAGTTCATGGAAAAGAAACAATTTACCGGACATATCATGGCAGCAATTTCAGTCGTTATCTGGGGAACGACTTTTATCTCAAGCAAGATACTGCTTGAAGATTTTTCACCGATCGAATTGCTGCTTTTAAGATTTGTGATCGGATATATCATTTTGTGGATCATGAGTCCACGGAAAATGGAAGTGACGGATAGAAAGCATGAGCTGTATTTTGCAGGTGCCGGACTTACGGGAATCTGTCTGTATTATCTGTTTGAAAATGTAGCGCTTCTCTATACGCAGGCGTCAAATGTGGGAGTCATCACTTCAATCTCACCATTTTTTATCGGCATCAGTGCGCACCTGTTTTTGAAAGATGAGAAATTGAAGAAAAGCTTTTTTGTCGGATTTGTTTTCGCAATCGTAGGAATTGCGATGATTAGTTTCAGTGGACAGGATGGTGTCCGGCTTAATTTTGCAGGGGACATGCTGAGTGTGGTGGCTGCGATGATGTGGGGGCTTTATGCGATTCTGGCCAGAAAGGCGGGAGACTTCGGGTATCCGGTGATCCCTGCCACCAGAAGGATGTTCTTTTACGGCATCCTGATGATGATTCCGCTGGCATTTGTTTTCGGATTTGATGTCAAGGCGGTGCAATTTGGAACTCCCGGAAATCTGCTGAATTTATTATATCTGAGTGTGGGCGCATGTGCAGTCTGCTTTGTGACATGGAACCGGGCAGTGGAAATTCTGGGAGCGATTAAGACCAGTGTTTATATTTATCTGATTCCGGTCATCACGATCATTACATCGATTGTTGTCCTGCATGAGAAGATCACATGGATGTCAGCAGCAGGAACGGTGCTCACAATGACTGGGGTGATCATATCGGAACGTATGGGAAATGCAGGTTAGCGAAGGAGGAGAAAATATGTTGAGTGAAGAGATGAGGGAGTTTATTCAGGATCATGAAGAAGAAGCACTTGAACTTCTGAAAGAACTGGCGCAGATTCCGGCACCGTCGAATCAGGAGGAGAAGCGTGCAAAGTTCTGCCGTGACTGGCTGGAAAGGCAGGGGGCACAAGGGGTGTATATGGATGAAGCGTTCAATGTGATATACCCGGTCGATATCCATCAAGCGGAAGAAATCGATGTGTATATGGCACACCTGGATGTGGTGTTTCCTGATACGGAAGCGCTTCCGTTAACAGAATGTGACGGGAAAATCTATTGTCCGGGAATCGGAGATGATACAGCCTGTGTGGTTTGTCTTTTGATGGCGGCAAAATATATTGCAGGTAAGATCAGAAACGGTGAATGGGAAAAGGAACAGAAAGGATTCGGAGAGCAACAGAAGAAGAACGGAGCGGCGGGCATGCTGCTGGTATGCAATTCTGGAGAAGAGGGACTTGGAAATCTGAAAGGAGTTAAAGCAATCTGCCGGGGTTACGGAGAACGAATCCGGAATTTCTGTACATTTGACAGTGAACTTGACAAAATTGTAAACCGCGCGGTCGGCTCAAAACGGTACCGAATCCGGATAGCCACAGAAGGCGGACATTCTTTCGGAGATTTCGGAAAAGATAACGCAATCGAGAAAATGGCCGGAATCATCGAGAAGCTCTATCGCGTTCAAGTGCCGGAAGGCGGGAAGACAACCTATAATGTGGGATTGATCTCCGGGGGAACCGGGGTGAATGTGATTGCCCAGAATGCGGAGATACTGTATGAATTCCGTTCCGACACCAGTGAACATTTGCAGATGATGGAACAGTATTTTGAGAAGACGATACGGGAAGAGAAAGATAAAGGGCTGGATATAGAATATGAGGTGATCGGACTTCGCCCGTGTGGCAAAGGTGTGGATGCGGCCAGGCAGGAAAGGCTGACGGAAAAAGCAATGAAGGCAGTAAAAAACGTGATCGGAAAGAATCCGGAGCAGAACTGCGGTTCTACCGACTGTAATATTCCGCTTTCAATGGGAATCCCTTCGGTCTGTGTGGGATGTTACTATGGACATGGTGCACATACAAGAGAGGAATATATAGAGAAGGATTCGCTTATTTTGGGAATACAGGTGGCATTCGAAATGATCTTTGGAGAATAAAATAATCAATTATAAAAGCGGGGCATACCGGTCAGATATGCTCCGCTTTGTGTTCCCTTATTAAAGAGTATCTTCACGTTTGATATATCCCGGATGATCAGCCGGAGCAATGATTTCTTTTGCATGGATCACTTGTGCTCTCCGGTCAACAACCAAATTCTCAAGATGTACGTTTTCTGCGATTTCAACACCTGGGAATACCACACAATTCTTTACAACAGCACCAGGTTTCACGACGCATCCACGTCCGAGAATTGAATTCTCGATCGTACCTTCGATCAGGCAGCCGTTGGAAACAACAGAGGATTTCACGCTTGCTGTTTCAAGATACTTCGTCGGGCAGGAGTCATTGGTACGTGTGTAGATCGGCCAGTCCTCATCAAAAAGGCTCATTGCTGATTTGTAGTCGATCAACGACATGTTAGCATCATAGTAGCTCTTGAAATCTGTGATGGAAGCAAAATAACCGCGATGAGAAATTCCGCGCACATCCAGTTCTTCACATTCTGCACTGACGATGTCAGCCAGTGTGTACATAGAAGAAAGTTTGTGAGCTTTCTGTACGAGCTCGATAAACAAATCTTTCTTCATAATATATGTATCCATGAAAATATTTCTGTTCTTAGCATTACCGTGATTCTTCTCGATAGAAAGAACACCTTTCTGACGGTTCAGGTTCAAAGTATTGCAGTTCAGGAATGCTTCTTTTGCATTATCAACTGAATGGTACAGAACTGTGATATCCGCACCGGAATCTATATGATTCTGAAGCAGAGTATCATAGTTTGCAGTGTATACCATGTAGTTCGGTGCGATGACTACATATGGATGATGCATTCTCTGAATGCATTCCAGGTTCTCCATAAACATGGCGATGTCCGTGTTATAGATACTGTGCTCAGCACCATCCTCGGAAAACAGGATCTGCAGATTGCCGCGTTTTGAGTTGATATTGTATTGGCGTCCACTTCCGAGATGTTCGACAAGAGAACGAGGTTTTCTTCTGATATATACCTGGATGCGGTCAATGTCACTGTTACTCATATTAGAAATTGCAAAGTCTATTACTCGATATCTTCCGAGAAAAGAGAACGAACCGATTGGACGATAGTCCTGAAGTCCCTCTACCCAGATATCTCTGCCGGAAGAAGTGACGATTCCAAATGCGTTATACATATTATTCTACCCCCTTTACACGTTTTGCTACCAGTTCGATATGTTCGCTGTCAGCAGAACCGACAACAGCCTGTTTGCCGATCTTAATGCCGTCGGCAACCAGAGCGCGGGTAACAACGGCTCCGTCTTCCACTTCAACACCCGGCATCAGTACACTGTCGATAATCTTGGCGCCTTCCCCAACTTTAACTCCGGTGAAAAGAACGGAGTTCGTGATTTCGCCGTTGATGGTACAGCCCTGTGTGATGAAAGCCTTGTTGATCTTAGCTTCAGCGCCTATGTAATGAGGAAGAGTTGTAACGTCTTCGGTATAAATCTTCCAGGTCGGATCGCTTAAATCAAGCTCGTTTCCATTTAAAAGATCCATATTTGCTTCCCAAAGGGAATCGATGGTTCCTACATCTTTCCAGTATCCCTGGAATTTATAAGCAACCAGTTTTCTTCCGTCATTCAGCATGGTCGGAATGATATCCTTACCAAAGTCGTGATTAGACTCCGTATTCTTCATATCTGCCAACAGCATTTTGCGAAGCAGCTTCCAGTTGAAAATGTAGATACCCATGGAAGCAAGATTGCTCTTCGGCTGTGGCGGTTTCTCTTCGAATTCTACGATCGTGCCTTCTTCGTCTGTATTCATGATGCCGAAACGGCTTGCTTCTTTCATCGGTACTTCGATAACGGCAATCGTAGCATCAGCATTACATGCTCTGTGATGGGCAAGCATCTTGGCGTAATTCATTTTGTAAATATGGTCTCCGGAAAGTACAAGAAGATATTCTGGAGAATAAGAATCGATGAAATCAATGTTCTGGGAAATGGCATCAGCAGTTCCACGGTAAACATCCAGATTGGAATCCGCTTTCTCACGTGGTGGAAGTACAAAAACACCGCTATCTTTTGCGTCAAGTCCCCATCTGCCGCCTGCAGCTACGTAGCTGTTCAGCAGAACGGATTCGTACTGTGTCAGAACACCGACAACATCGATTCCGCTGTTTGCACAGTTACTGAGGGGAAAATCAACGATACGGTACTTCCCACCATATGAGACGGCCGGTTTTGCCACTTTATTGGTCAGGTCATGAAGACGGGAACCACGTCCACCAGCCAAAATCATTGCTAACATATTATTTTGCTTCATAAGTGAACCCTCTCTTTCGCTTGATGCAATATATTATACAATTTTTTTGCTCATATTTCCATATTTTTGTGCAAAAAAATCATATTTCTTTGGAAAAAGCTGGCAAATTATAAATAATTACCAGAAATCATCGCTAATCACGCTTTGTTTAGTTTTGCGGCTTTGCAGAAAAGAACATATCCGATGATAAACATCACGGAAATGATTGCAACACCGGCATTTGCTACATTGGTAATCTGGGCAACCAGTCCGACCAGTGTGGTTCCCATGAAAGAGGCTCCTTTTCCGCAGATATCGTATATACCAAAGTATTCTCCGGATTTCTCCGCAGGGATGATCTTGGCGAAGTAAGAGCGGGAGAGTGCCTGAATCGCGCCTTGGAACATACCGACAAGAACAGCGAGCAGCCAGAACTCCCATTGCTTATCAAGCTGGATGGCGAAGAGTGCAATTCCGGTGTAAGCTGCGATGCAGATTTTGATCAGAAAATCGGTATCAAACTTCTTGGAGAGCACGGAAAAAATCAGGGCACATGGAAAAGCAACAAGCTGAGTGACCAAAAGGGCAAGTAACAATCCCTGTGAATCCAGGCCCAGTGCACTTCCGTAAGCGGTAGCCATTTCGATGATCGTATACACACCATCTATGAAAAAGAAAAATGAAAGCAGATACAAAAAAATGTTTTTTTGTTTCTTTATATCCCTCAGAGTGACTGCAAGGCGTTTAAAACTGTTTTTGATCGGATGAGCGGGCAGTTCCACATAATTTGTCTGATGATAATTTTTCAGCAATGGAATCGTGACAACAAGCCACCAGAGTGCATTAAGAAAAAAGGCAAGCATCATGGCAGTGGTCATGGAAATCCCGATTTTATCGTACATCAGAACAAAAACCAGAGATATAACAAATGGAATGCAGCTTCCGATGTATCCCCATGCATAACCGTGTGATGAAACGGAGTCCATTTTCTCTTCTGTTGTGATATCGACCAGCATGGAATCATAGAAAATCAGGCTGGCATTGTATCCCACTTTTGCAATTACGAAGACAGCCAGAAACAGGACCCATGATTTAGGAAAAGAGAGTGCTGCGCAGCCAAGTACCCCGACCATCATGGAGATTGTAAACAAGGGCTTTTTGAAATTGCGGGTGTCTGCCAATGTGCCGAGAATTGGACCAATGATGGCTACCATGACTGTTGCGACAGAAGCAGCATATCCCCAATAGGCAAGATAATCCACTTCGGATATTCCTGCATTACCGGCCAGGAAGTTGAAATAGATCGGAATGATCGTGGATACCAGCATAATAAATGCAGAATTTCCTACATCGTACAGAATCCAGCATTTTTCCAGTTTTGTAAGTTTTGTATTATTCATTCAGATGCCTCCTTCTATTCAAATGTGCGTTCAAAACGCGAATGGAGTTCTGTGCCGGTACAAAGACTTTCGTCAAAGCTGTAAAGCATGGTTACAGCGATGTCAACAGCACCTTTGAACCGCAGGTAAAGACCCTCGTTGCTGACTGTGCATTTGGGGTTGTCTTTCCGCTGATGCATCAGCCCCTTCCAATAATCATATTTTCCGGTTAAATGCATTGCTCCGTTCAGAATGGCCTGTTTGACGATACATGGAGCCGTAAAGATTCTTTTTACCAGTTTTAGGTCTTTCAATGCCTCCCGGATAATGACCGGATTCATATTACGGTAGAAAGGATAAATTGTTTTTGCGGTTACGCTGTCTGTCGGGACAAGATCAGCAAGTGGATAGGAAAGAGCATTCTTTCCGTCTTTGCGAAGAAGCATTTTTTCAAATTCTTCTTCAATTTCCAAATGTTCGACATCAAGAGCTTCCATCATTTCAGATACATAAGGATGACATTCACTGTCAAGAATGTAGTGGCAGATGAAACCCAGGAGATAGGCGTATTCCCGGCTGTCACGTCCTTTTTCTTTTACGACAGTCAGCGCATGTGTGAAGAAGGATGCTGCTGATACTTCGTGAAGGTGGTAACCATATTTGGATACACGATTACTTTTCCATGGCCGGTAAAAAAAGAAAATATCCGGTCCCTGGAGACCAATCTGAAATTGTACATAGTATTTGGAAATGATTTCGTTTAATTCTCCGTCTGTTTTTTGGGCTACTTTTTCCCCAAAACGGTTGTGTGCATAAAATGCAGGCATGTGTGTTTCCTCCCATCTGACTAAATCCTATTTTAACTATATAAGGTTAGCATAAAAATGTAAACGAAAAATTTGTTTGAAGTTAAAAGAAAATGAAGCTTCGCCGCTAATACTTGACATCTGTATGGAAAACCCGCAAAATGAATATTAGAAAACTGGAAGGAGATAATATGGATATCAATAAAGCAGCAAAGAAAATATTAAAAGCATTGTCTTTTGAAGAAATAGATGTGGAGAAGTCCAGACAGCTGGCAGATTTGAAACGGCTGGATCCTATGAAGATCTTCTATCGGACGGTAGATACACGTATTTACAATGGGGATCATCTGGTGCCGGTCCGGTTGTTTTTCCCGGATGAGAAGACATTTCAGGAAGAGCAGGTGGCAAATGGAATGCGGGTGATGCTGTTCCTGCATGGCGGCGGGTGGTCCACCGAACATGTAGATAATTATGAGAGGATATGTGCCCGCCTTGCGAATGCCACAGGGCATATCGTGGCGGCGATTGAATACCGGCTTGCTCCGGAGCACAAGTTCCCGACCGGGCTTGAGGACTGCTATGCGGTGGCGAAGGCAATGTATGAAAAAGAGTTTCTTTTGAATGTGAATTCAGAGGATATCACACTGATAGGAGACAGCGCAGGAGGAAATCTGGCTGCAGCACTTTCACTAATGGCAAGAGACAGAGGAGAATTTCTCCCCAGAAGGCAGATTCTAATCTACCCAGCAACGAATAATGATTATTCGGAAAATTCATCATTTGATTCTGTTAGGGAAAATGGGACAGATTATCTTCTGACAGCAGGAAAACTAAGAGATTACCTTGATTTTTACGCGGGGAAAGAAGAGGATCGGATGAATCCCTATTTTGCACCGATTCTGGAAGAGAATCTGCAAAATCAGCCGGATACGCTGGTCATAACCGCGGAATATGATCCATTAAGAGATGAGGGAGAGGCATATGGAAGAAAACTGGAAGCGGCAGGAAACAGGGTAGAAATCTACCGGATCAAGAACGCACTTCACGGTTTTTTTGCCCTGGGAATCAAAAGCAATCACGTACAGGAAAGTTTTGATATTATAAATAATTTTTTGAGGAGGGAATAGCCGTTATGCAGTCGAGGGGTGCGTATTGGCGGAAACTGGACAACGCGGCAAAACTTTTTTCGGCAGCAAGTACGAAAAGGGATACCCGTGTATTCCGCTTTTATTGTGAATTAAGAGAGGAAATTGAGGAAGCAAAGCTTCAGCAGGCGCTGGACAGGACGCTGGTTAAATATCCGATGTTCTTGTCGGTGATGAGAAAAGGCTTGTTCTGGCATTATCTTGAACAGAGTAATCTGCGCCCGGTCGTTCGGAAAGAAACCCGGGAACCTTGCAGAAATCTGTACATCCGGGACAAGAAAGAGCTTTTGTTTGAAGTGACATATTATAAGAAGAGGATTAATTTTGAGGTCTTTCATGCACTGACAGATGGGACGGGAGCCAGTGAATTTATTCGGGAGCTGGTGAAGAATTATTTGTTCCTAGTACATGAAGGGGACGGGCTGGCGGATCTTGAATTAAACGAGAAGACGGTTACTGTTTCGGACCAGGAAGACGACGGATTTGCGAAGTACTATTCTCGTGATAATAAGGGCAGAAAAAAGAACCGGAGAAAAGCATATCAGATTAGAAGAAACAGTGATCTCGGAAGCCTTCAGGTGACGGAAGCAGAAGTGAAAGTGGCGGATCTTGCGAAAAAGGCGAAGGAATATGGTGTGTCGATGACGGTGTACTTAACAGCGGTTCTGATGTGCGCGATTCACGGGAAAATGTCCAGGCGTCAGGAGGAAAAACCGGTGGCGCTTATGGTGCCTGTCAATCTGCGGAAATTTTTCCCGACAGATTCCATGCTGAATTTTTTTAGCTGGCTGGAGGTGGAACACCGTTTCGGTCAGGGAAAAGATAGTCTGAACGAAGTGATCCGTGAGGTGAAGCAATATTTTGACGAGGGCCTCACAAAAGAGAAAATGAGGGAACGGATGAGTGAATATTTTGCACTTGAAGTGCATCCGATCCTGCGGCTCGCACCGCTTGGATTAAAGAATTTCTGCATCGGTTTTGGATCACGCAGTTCGGCAAAGGAGATAACGGCGATTTTTTCCAATATGGGAATCATTCGTATGCCGGAAGACTATGCGAAGTATATTGAGCGTTTCGGTGTATTTACCAGCACACCGAAAGTGGAACTATGTATGTGTTCATTTGAAGAGAATGTTTATTTGGGATTTACGTCAAGATTTGACAGTTCGGTGATCAAGAAGAACTTTTTTTGCATTCTTGAACAAGAGGGAATCAAGGTGACACTGCTTGAGACTGAATATCCGGAAGAGGCGACTGCTGATTCGATTGGAATGAAAGTTTTTCGGATATTTACCTTCTTATGTATTGCGGCAGCGGTCATCGCACTGGGGAGTGATTATTGTGTGGATGGACATTTCGGATTATCACTGAAAATATGCGGGGGTGCATTCAGTATGTGGCTTGCACTTGCGGTTGCATTCTTTAAACGATACAATCTTTTGAAAAATGCTATGTGGCAGCTGGCTGTGGTGACGACCGTCTGTACAGTGTGGGATCTGCTGACAGGATGGCACGGATGGTCGGTGGATTTTGTTTTTCCGGTTGTCAGTATTGTGATTATCATTTCCATGATGATCATTTCCAAAATATACTACCGCCATCCAAAACAGTATATGATCTACTTTGTGATGGCGGCAGGGTATGGACTGTTTTTCCCGCTGGTTTTTATCCTGACAGGGCTGGTTAACGTGACGGCACCGTCGGTCATCAGTATTGCATTTTCATTCCTGACACTCACCGCGCTGATCCTTTTTAAAGGGCGCGAGTTCCGCGAGGAAATGGAAAAGACATTTCATGTATAGAATGATTGAAAACGAAATAGCTATGGTCTGGCGAGCAGGTAATCGATTGCACGAAGAAGGTCTTTTTTCTGGTCGGGAAGCATTCCGTAAATGGTATACTGGTCCAGAACGGTCGTGTCTTCGAACAGACAGTCCTTCACGTGCAGATTTTCAAGCATCAGGCGCTCTTCCAAAAGGATTTCTTCCGGAGTCATCATCTGGAAAAATCCTTTTTGTGCTTCTTTGCAGAGCTTTGTGTCTTCCCAGAGCTTCAGCTTCAGACACCATATGTTTTTTGGATGGAGCTGATTCAGAAGTCGGGCTGTTTCTAGTGCATGGAGATGGGAATACTCACGTCCGCCAAGTCCGGGGATAATGGTGACAAAGTAATCGATGCCTGTTTGCTCCAGACGATGCAGAGCATCCAGAATCTGTGCGGATGTCACGCCCTTGCACCGTTCTGCCAGAATCGGGTCGCTTCCGCTCTCCACTCCGATATGAAGAGCGGCAACGCCTCTGGATTTCAGCAGTCGCAATTCTTCATCTGTTTTCCGGAGTATGTCATCAGCACGGGAATACATGGCGATTCTATGTACATTGGGCATATATTTTGCGACAAGATCAATGATCTGACATAAGAATTCAGTGGAGAGGCAGAATGCGTTTTCACCGAGCAGAAACAGCCTTGTATTTTCTGGTTGAAGCATTCCGAGGATCTGCAGATTGTGTTCAATGCGGGAAAGCGGATGAATGCAGAATTCATCCCGGGCAAAATCACAGAAAGTACATTTGTGCCAGCTGCATCCAAGGGCAACTTCCAGAGCGGCACTTCCTTCCTCTTGGGGTGGAATATAAATGGTTTCATGTGTATAAATGGATTGATAAAGTTCTTCTCGCGTCATGTCTGTTTTCCTTTCATAAAAAATGTTTCTATTGCGGATACAATATGGTTTCGTATATTCTGTCTATAGTGTACCACAAAACAGAAAGAAGAAGAATCTTCATTTTTAGGCAGATATTCTTGTGTGAAAGTGAAGAGGTGTGCTATACTTGTGCAGAGTAAGAAAAACAGGGGAAACCTGCTGGGAGTGTATGGAATGGCAAAAAATAAAAAGAAAAAAAGCAATAAGCCGACAACGATACGATATTTTGATTATAGCCTTCTTGCTGTGATGGTATTCCTGATCTGCTTCGGACTTGTGATGCTCTATAGTACCAGTGCGTATGAGGCACAGAGCAAGTTTAATGATGGAATGTATTATTTAAAAAGACAGGGAATCATCAGTATGGGAGGCCTTGTAATTATGCTGTTTGTTATCCGGATCGATTACCATCGATATGCGAAATACTCGGCAGCACTTTATGGATTTGCGATGCTTCTGATGGCGCTGGTAAAGTATTCGCCACTGGGATATGAGGTGTATGGAGCAAGAAGATGGCTGCAGATTCCGGGAACGGGACAGACCATGCAGCCTGCCGAGGTGACGAAGATTGCAGTCATTTTGTTTATACCTTATTTAATATGTAAGATGGGAAGCAAGGTTCATAAGCTGAAAGGAAGCCTTATGGTACTGGCGTGGGGAGCAGTAGCCGCTTTTGGTGTGTTCTATCTGACGGATAACCTGAGTTCGGCAATCATTGTAATGGGAATTGCCTGCTTCATATTATTTGTTGTACATAAGAAAATGAGACCGTTCGTTATCATTGGCGGATGTGGAGTCGGAGCATTTGTGGCAATCGCGGCTGTCCTTGGTAAAGTGCTGGAGAACAGTGATAATTTTCGGCTGCGCCGCATTATCGCATGGCTGAATCCGGAAAAATATGCATCGTCACTTTCGTTCCAGACTCTGCAGGGAATGTACGCGATTGGTTCCGGAGGCTTTTTTGGAAAAGGATTAGGCAATAGTGCACAGAAAATGATTATACCTGAAGTGCAAAATGACTTCATCCTTACGGTTATTTGTGAGGAACTAGGGGTATTCGGTGCTATTATGGTATTTGTATTGTTTGGACTGCTTTTGTATAGACTTCTGTTTATTGCACAAAATGCCCCGGATCTTTATGGAGCTCTGATCGTAACCGGAATTTTTTCTCATATTGCAATTCAGGTTATTCTGAATGTGGCAGTTGTGGTGAATCTGATTCCTAATACGGGAATTACACTGCCGTTTATCAGTTATGGTGGTACGTCTGTACTATTTCTTATGATTGAAATGGGAATTGCATTGGGAGTATCACGTAAGATAAAAATTGAGGAGTAAAAAAGTCTTTTTTTTCATTAGAGAGTGTGTTATCATATACAAAGTGGTAATGAAAACTACATATTGCGGAAGCTGAAGACGGATTCGGGAGGAATGATATATGAGTTATAAAATAATCGTAGACAGCTGTGGAGAGTTAACAGAAGAGATGAGAGCGTCAGGAATATTTGAGACGGCATCACTTGCGATGGATGTGGACGATTATCATATTATAGATGATGAGACATTTGATCAGGCGGATTTCTTGAAAAAAGTAGCGGAGAGTCCGAACTGTCCAAAGTCATGCTGCCCTTCACCGGAACGGTATATGGAGGGATACCGGTGTGATGCGGATCGGGTATATGTTGTGACTTTGTCTGCGGAGTTAAGTGGCTCTTATAACAGTGCTGTGCTAGGGGCAAATCTCTATCATGAGGAATATGGGGATAAGGATATTTATGTATTTAATTCCCGTTCTGCATCAATCGGTGAGACATTGATCGCATGTAAGATCATAGAATGTGAAGAAAATGAACTGATGTTTCCGGAAGTGATCGAAAAAGTGGAAGAGTATATTGAAGGACAGAATACATTTTTCGTTCTTGAGTCACTGGAAACGCTTCGGAAAAATGGGAGACTTACGGGACTTAAGGCGATCGCGGCAAACGTGCTGAATATCAAGCCAGTGATGGGATCTACTCCGAAAGGAGAGATATGCCAGCTGGGACAGGCCCGTGGAATGAAGAAAGCACTTCAGAAACTGGTGGATTGTGTGGAGGAAGGCTCTGTAAATGTTGAAAATAAAGTTCTGGCAATCTCGCACTGTAATTGCCCGGAACGTGCAGAAGTTTTGAGACAAATGCTGGATGAAAGACTTCATCCGCAGCAGATTCTTGTTCTGGATACGAGAGGAATCAGCAGTATGTATGCGAATGACGGAGGAGTGATCGTCGCGGTATAGTTGTATAGAATAGAGGGAATGACTTTGACATTAGCTGAGAAATTAAAAAGTGCAAGAGAAAATGCGGGATATTCTCAGAGCCAAGTCGCTGAAAGACTCAATATATCACGGCAAGCGGTCTCCAGATGGGAAAATGGGGGTTCACTTAGATAAAGATACCACATCAATAATCCCACGCTGACTTTTGCTCAACCGATACAGCCAGAGGGCTGGATAACAAGAAAAGGCGGTATGCGCCCCGTGGAGGGGTAGCGTACCGCCTTTTCTTGTGGGGGTTTCCAAAGGGGGCAACGCCCCCATTTGGCACACGACTTTGCGAAGCAAAGTGTAGTGTGTTATACGCTCTGTCGGCGTTGCCGCCGGGGAGGGCAAGGGCATTTGAAGCGGCAGGAAAACAGGGCTGTGCTTGCGTGGCGTAGAGCCGTAAGCACAGGTCTGGTTTCAACAGCAGACTGGGCGTATATGAAAGCCCCCGTCCCTCGTCCTACGCTCCGACTTGTGGACAAAGTGTCCCGAAGTTGTGGCTACACTCCCGGAAAAGTAACAGGACAGCGGGCAACCGTCAAGGCTGAAATGAACGGGCTTACACCCGGCCTTGACCGCCACCCGCCGTCCCGCTGAATGGGTGAACAAGGCGACCAATCCCTCAAAGTGCTTGGCCGCTCTCTTTCTGATTTTGGAGTGTTTCTTTTCTCATAATTGAAATGGGCGGGAAGCCATTTTAGGGCTTTCCCGCCTTGATTGCCCATCAGCAAAGCCAGACGGGACGGTCAACGGCGGCGCATGAAATTGAAGTGACCCCAAAAAGTTGGACAGTTTCTCAAGCTGACTTTGCCGCTTGAGAAACTGTCCAAC